>CALUML010000120.1 GCA_944321745.1 uncultured Bacteroidales bacterium | reverse complement strand
TCATCCCCTCGGTGAGCTATACGTTTAAGTGGTGAGAGGTAAGAGGTGAGAAGCAAGCATCCAAGGCCAACGGCCTTGTGGCGTTCAGCGTAGGGCAACGCCCTACGGGAGGAATGGAAGTCGTTAATCGTTAATCACTAATCGTTAATCGTTGTTTATCGTGTCAAAGAAATCATTATTTGCAATCCTTATATTCGCCCTGCTTTGCACGGGGTGCGAGAACACGTTGTCCCTGCCCGACGAGTACATGCAGCCGCTCTTGGTGATGAACGGGCTGTTCACGCCCGACTCCCTGCTTGAGGTGCAGCTCACCCGCAGCCGGAGCATCAACGAAGTGCCGGAAAGCACCCTGCCGCCCGGCCATTATGGCTCGCCTGTCAACCCCGGCAAATATCCGCCTGTGGAGGATGCCGAGGTACGCCTCTACGTGGACGACGTGCTGCGCGAGACCTTGCCGCACGTGGGCAACGGGGTGTACCGCAGTGCCTCGTTCCGCCCTGCGGAGGGGCAGCGCATCCGCGTGGAAGCGGAGAACGCGGCCTTGGGCAGCGTGAGCGGCGAGACCGCCCTGCCCCGCACCGTGCCGATTGACTCGGTGACGTTTGGCAACATGAGTTTGGCTTATTCGTATAACATTCAGACTGAATGCTCTGCTGACGGTTGCGTGGACGACACGGTGGGCTACTCCATCGACTATGAATACGACCTGCGCATCCGCTTCACCGACCCTGCCGGTGAGCGGAACTACTACTGCCTGCAAGTGGAGCGTGAGGAGTATGAAGATTATTGGGTGAAGGAGCATTTCGACCTCGCACCCGTGTTCGACCCCGGCAGCGAGGCTTTGGACGAGTTCGTCGACGTGGGCAATGCCGACTACTACTACAACCAGTTCGACGACGAACTGTTCGATGGCAAGGCGTTCACCATAGCCCTGGCCATGTACTTGTCGGGCAATTATGTGGACTTGACCGCCGACACCCCGGACATCCCCTCCGAGCCGCCTGTGCGCAGGCTGCGCATCACCCTGCAAAGCATCTCGCGCGACTATTACCTGTACTTGAAAACGATGGGGCAACTCGTGGGCAGTAGCCTGCTGAACGACCTCTTTGCCGAGCCGGTGCAGGTGTATAATAATATTGAAGGGGGCATCGGCATCGTGGGTGGATGCCGGGCATCCACGGCAGAGGTGACGGTGGAGGCGGCTGGCCGATGCGCCATGCGAACAGCATGCCGCTTGCCGGGTCATAACGGTTTCTTGAAATAAATCATGTCGTCCAGCAGTTTGCCGTCCTCTACAATGGGGTGGTCATAGTGGCGAGTGAAGAAGCCGTACACCGTGTGCGAATAAGTGAAACCGTGCTTGCGATAGAAAGAGGTGGTTTGCTGGCTGTCTCCTGTACCTGCGAGCAAGGTATGGCATTTGTCCCGGTAGCGGCGGGCGATGAAGTCCAGCATCTGTCCGCCCAGTCCTTGCCTTTGCCGTTCGGGAGTCACGGCCAGGTTTTTCAGTTCGTACACGCCGTCTCCCTCCCGGGTCACCACAGCCACAGCCATGGGGTGGTCGGTCTTATCGAGCATGACGTACAACTCGCCCCGTTCCAAGTAACGGTCTATCATCGACTCCTGTTCGTCACCCAGGAGCAGCAACGGCAGGTATTGTTTCTTGTCGTGGGTGATGCGTGTTATTTTCTTCATACTTTCCCGTCTGTTTTCGGACGCGTTTTTCCATTCTTCCCGGGTGAGCCGCATGAAGTGCTCGGTACGGACATCCCCGAGGGGCGATGTTTTGCCCGTTTCCGTGTGGTGGGGGCGGAATCCGCATTTCTCCATCACGCGGCGCGACTGCGTGTTGCTGTCGTAGTACCCGCACCACACGGCGGTCAGCCCCAGGTCGTCGAAGCACCGTGCCAGCAGGCGGTGTACGGCTTCGGGTATCAGCCCCCGTCCCCAGTAGGGCACGCCTATCCAATAACCTATTTCCCCTTCACCTTCCTGCATTTCTGCGCTGTGCAGGCCGTCGCCCAGCATGATGCCCGCGCTGCCCACGGGTTCGCCAGTCTCTTTCAGCACAACGGCATAGGTTTCCGGGGCGGCGAAGACGGTGCGGATGATGTGCCGACTGTCTTCCACCGACGTGTGGGGTGGCCAGCCCGCGATAGGGCCGATGGCCGGGTCTTGGGCGTACCGGTACAAGGCTTCCGCGTCTGCCTCCTGCCACGGGCGGAGGATGAGGCGGTCGGTAGTGAGGATGTTCTGTTCCATTATTCCGTAGTTTTCGATGATGGTTTCTTTGTGACGATGACGGGCGACAGCAGGGTGGTGGCCACGACCAGCAGCCATAGGTTGCCCGTGAGCGGGTTGTAGGCGGCGAGGAGTTCGGCCAGGGTGTTTCCGCCAGCCAACCCGCCAGCCAGCTCGAAAGCGATGGTGGCCAATGCCCAAACCGTGCCCGTCCGCCAGCCGTCCCGCCAAGTGCTGCCCCGCGCCACCCGGGGCAGAAGCCACCACGTTATCAAGAAGATGCAGGCACTTAGGATGATGCCGCTTGCGGGCAGAGCCCATCTTTCGCCGAGCGTGTGCAGCAGAATGTGCTCCCGCAATCCCCCGTTGAGGATGGCCACGGGGATGAAGCACAGCCAGACGATGAAAGATTTCAGTAGGTTCATATACTTTTCTCCATGACGTAGTTCGTCAAGTAGAGCCGGTTGGCCTTCGCTTGCTGTTTTCGCACCACCCGGTAGCCCTGCTTTTCGAAGAAAGGTCGCGCGGTGATGCTTGCTTCCAGGTGGATGCGGCTTGCGCCGAATGCGTGTGCCATCCGTTCCGCCTCGTGCAGCAGCCTGGTGGCGATGCCCTTGCCTTGCCAGTCCTCGTGGACGAACAGGGAGTGTAGGTGTCCCCCGGCGTTCATGGAGGTGAAGCCGGTGATGCCGCCTTGCCTGTCGAGAGTGGCGATAAAACGGTACCTGTCGAGCAGCGATTGCCAATGCTCCGCGTTGTCGCCGCACGAAGCCCAGTCCGCCACCTCATCCTGCGTGTAATCCTGCGCATTGACGTGGAGCACGGTGGCGCGGAACAAGGCTTGCATTTCGGGGATGTCTTGTCCGGTCAGCGGGCGGATGGGGTAGGAGGCCGATAGGTGGCGGAATACGGCACGAACCACATCGGATTTGGCATCGGCATAATCCTGCACATACCGCCATGTTTGCTGTGCGAGGTTTCTTTTGGTGTTCGCATACAGGTTGCGGTCGTCTTCGTTTGTGCGTAGCCAGTCCCGGAAATCGAGCATCCGTTGTGCTTCGGCGCAACCCGATGAGAATACGTGCAGGTTGACTTCGGGGGAAGTGCCTTTCAGCATCCTGTGACCGAACCAATCCGGCTCTCTTACCCTTAGGGTGTATCCCGCTTCCACCAATGCTGGCACGTACGAGCCTTCGACAGAAGCATCCTTGACGAGGAGAAGGATATCAAGGATGGGTTTGGCGCACAAGCCCGGTACGGATGTGGAGCCGACATGCTCTATGGCAACGCCGTCTTGTCCCAATGCTTGGCTTATTTTCCGCCGTTCTTTTTCGTATCGGGTCGCCCATGCCGGGTTGTATTCTTTCAGGAGGATGCGTCCCGACAATTCGGAAAGCTTTCCTATTGTGACTTGTTCCAGATATTCTTTCGTTGTCATTGGGTAGGGGCGCGGTGGCCTGTGTGGGGACAAAGATAAATAAACTGGAGGAAGTGTCAAAATGGGGTTTGCCCCCTCCAGTTATAAGATAAGATAAGATACATCTCGGCAAGGCTAAAAGTCCAAGACGTTGACTTGCCTTTTGGCTTTGCTCTCGACTTTCACTATCTTTGCACCCCGAATAAACAGACGTGCAGGATGGCTTCAAAGAATACGAGAACGCGGGAACATCTTATTGACGTGGCACGCGGGCTTTTTGCCAAGCTGGGCAAGAAGAACGTGACCATGAACGACATAGCAGAGGCTTCGCAAAAGGGGCGTCGCACGCTTTACACTTATTTCAAGAGCAAGGAGGACGTGTACCGGGCGGTGATAGACCATGAATTGGCGTACATGCTGGCGCAGTTGGAGCGGGTGTCGGCCAAGGAAACCGACCCGGAAGCCAAACTGACCGAACATATCATCACCCACCTGGACGCGGTGAAGGAGACGGTGAACCGCAATGGCTCGCTCAAGGCCGACTTCTTCCACGACATTTACGAAGTGGAACGTGCCCGCCGCAAGGTGGACATGCGCGAAGTGGAAATGATACGCAGCATCCTCAACGAGGGGGTGGCGCAGCGCATGTTCAAGCGGGTGAACATCGACCTGACCGCCGTCATCATCTTCTATGCGCTGAAAGGGCTGGAAGTGCCCTACATCCGTCAGGGCATCAGCACCGAATTCGAAAACAACAAGAACAGCATTGTGGAATTTGTGTTTTCCGGCATCCGCAAGACGCACTGAAGGGCGACAGGTGGGTTGAAAAATGCCGTCCCGCTTGGTGCGGTAAGCAAATTGTATTACTTTTGCCTCTCCAATAAAAGCATAAATCAGAGATATGGAAATTTCAGGAAAGATTATTGCAGTCCTGCCCATGACCCAGGGCGAAGGACGCAACGGCAGGTGGCGTTCGCAGGACTTTGTGCTGGAAACGTATGATCAATATCCGCGCCGGGTGTGCATCAACTTGTTCAACGACCGGATAGACCAGTTCCCGGTGGTCGTAGGTGATGATGTGGAAGTGAGCTTCGACCTCAATAGCCGTGAATATAACGGCCGTTGGTACACGGATGTACGCGCCTGGCGGGTGGTGAAGAAAGACCAAGGCCAGCCTGTCGCGGCTGCGGCCGGGGGCCAGGTGCCTCCTCCGTTTGAACCCGCAGCCGGTGGCGATGACGGGAGCGACTTGCCGTTTTAAGCATACGGGGAGGCTTGCGCATGGATGTATACAACAAGCAAGTAATAGAATATGTAACAGTGGCGGCGGAAACCTGCCTGCTGTTTGAGCATGTGAACGAATGTACGCGTAATGAATTTATCGTCCGCTCGTTGAGGTTGTTGCCGTTGCTTTATGCCAAGACGGTGGTACTCGGCGTGCCGGAGATGGTGCTTGATGATGCCCCCGAACGTTTCGTGACGGAGGAGGACTATCAGTACGTGCGCGAAAGCGTGGAGACGTTGTTGGGAAACGACAATGTATACCTGGAGGTGTTCCGTCCGGAAATGAAATACAGCGACACGCCGATAGCCGCGTTCATCTCGGAAGACTTGGCCGACATATACCAGGAATTGAAAGATTTCGCGGCCAACTACCGGATAGGGGTGGAGGATATTATGAACGATGCGCTGGCCGTGTCGCTGGAGGCATTTGCCGAGCATTGGGGGCAAAAGTTGCTGAATGCTATGCGGGCTTTGCACGCCTTGCGCTACAGCGAGGAGTTCGATTCATACGAAGAAGAATAAACTCAATTTCTATTAAAACTCTCCAAAAATTAGGCGTATACGGATTTTTTTTGCGACCTTTGCAGCCCCCGCAAAAGGAAACACTTATACACAAGTTCATCAGTTATTCATATTTTTTACCACAGCCGAGAGGCTTTAAGCATTAAAGACAAATGGAAAATTCGGATTCTAAACCCAGATTTGGCAGACCCAATTACGATGGGAATCGTTCAGATGATCGGTCATTTAAAAGAAGAGATGACGCAGTAGATGGTAACCGCTGGGGCGTTGACAGCGACCACGGTTATTCCGACAATCGGGAAAGACGCCCGTACAACAATCCTAACCGTTTCTATTCCAATCAAGACCGCCCCCGTTATGGCAATGGCAACCGCTATGGCAGCAACGACCGCTATGGCAACCGCGAGGGGTATGCCGATCGCGGGGCGTATGGCAACCGCGAGGGTAACGGATATGGCAACTATAGCCGGGGGGGCATGTATGGCAACCGCGAAGGCCGCCAGGCTTCACCCAACCGCTTCCCGCAGCAACAAAGGGGAGGGCAGCCGCAGGGGGATGCGCGCTACGATGGCAACAAAAAGGTCGTGTTCCGCAAGCGCAAGAACAGCGTGGAAGGGCAGGAACGCAAGCATTTCTCGCCTTATCGCGAAGAAGTGGACTTGACGAAGCCCATCCGCCTGAATAAATTCTTGGCCAATGCCGGTGTGTGCTCGCGCCGCGAGGCCGATGATTACATCCAGGCCGGGGTGATTACGGTGAATGGAGTCGTGGTGAGCGAATTGGGAGCTAAGGTGCTGCCCACGGACAAAGTCATGTTCCACGACCAGCCGGTACACGCCGAACGCAAAATCTACCTGGTGCTGAACAAGCCGAAAGACTATGTGACAACCGTGGAGGATACGCACGAACGCCGCACGGTGATGGACTTGGTAAAGAACGCATGCAGCGAACGGATTTATCCCGTAGGACGTTTGGACCGCAACACGACGGGGGTACTCCTTTTCACGAACGATGGCGATTTGGCGGCTGCGCTGACTCATCCGAAATTCGAAAAGAAGAAAATCTACCACGTGACGTTGGACCGCGAATTGGAAGAGGCCGATTTCAACAAGATCCTGAACGAGGGAGTCGAGCTGGACGATGGACTTATCAAGGCAGACGACCTGGCCTATGTGAAGGAAGAAGACAAACGCCAGGTAGGTATCGAAATTCATTCGGGCAAGAACCGCATTGTCCGCCGCATTTTCGACCGGGTAGGCTATAAGGTAATTCGTCTCGACCGGGTGTATTTCGCCGGGTTGACAAAAAAGAACCTGTCGCGCGGTAAATACCGCTTCTTGACCGGAAAGGAAATCAGCATGTTGAAAATGGGTGCTTACGAATAAAGAAATGATGTGCAGCCGGTGCAAACAAAAGCAGTGTGCCGGTTGCACATTTTTTGTCCTTTTATTGGGGATTCAAGAAATATTTGTTTACCTTTGCATGCCCAAGTCAAGAGAGGGATAGTATTACAAAGGGCCCGTAGTTCAGTTGTATAGAACGTCAGATTATTCTGAAGGGTTTGGATATCAACGCTGACGGGGCGGCCTGTTTGACAGACGGCATACAAAAAGGGCCGGAAAGCTGGTGCTTTCCGGCCCTTTTTGCGTCCGCGCGGGGGGCGGGTTTTCATTTGCGGGCGTTCATGCGGCGGGCCATCTCGGACACGAGGCGGTCCATATGGGGCGCGGCGCGGCGGTAGTCCGCCGGCGTGAGGTAGGCGGCCGTGTCGTACTTGGCGTGGCACAGGAAGGGGTTGCTGATGCGCAGCCGGGCGCAGCGGGCGGCCACCCATTGCTCGAACGTGCGGGCGAACACCTCGGTGCGCCGGTACCAGTAGTCGTTGCCCGTGCCGAACGTCCGCCGCCAGCGCAGGAGGCTCGCCGAGGGTTCGCGGCC
>CALUML010000119.1 GCA_944321745.1 uncultured Bacteroidales bacterium | reverse complement strand
ATGGTTTGTTTTTCTGTATTTTTAGTGTCTTTTTTTGAAGGGGGCTATCGCCCCCAGCCCCGGACTTCCTTTCTTTCAACTGCAAAAGAAAGGAAGCAAAGAACGCCGCCGCTATGCCCGCCTTTACGAGCCGCAGGGCGTTACCCTGCGCTGAACGCCACAAGGCCGTTGGCCTTGCCCGGCGGCAGGAGGGAGGGCGGAAAACGCTCCGCCCCCCCCCACATGCGACACCGTAACTTGTAACTCGTTTACCCGTTTACTCCCCGTTATTCTTCCGCGCCCTGCGGGGTGATGAGTTTGTAGCCCTTGCCGTGTATGTTGATGATGGCCACGTCGGAGTCGGGCTTCAGCAGCTTGCGCAGCTTGGTGATGTACACGTCCATGCTGCGGGCGTTGAAATAGTTGTCGTCCACCCAGATGGTCTTCAACGCATAGTTGCGTTCCAGGATGTTGTTGGCATTGGCGGCAAGCAGGTTAAGCAGCTCGCTTTCCTTCGTGGTCAGCTTTTGCGAATTGCCGTCGATGGTCAGCATCTGCTTTTGGGCATCGAAGGTGAACTTGCCTATCTGGTACACCACGATGTCGCGGGTTTTCTTGCCCTTTACCCGGCGCAGGATAGACTCAATGCGGTAGAGCAGCTCTTCCATGCTGAAAGGTTTGGACAGGTAGTCGTCGGCCCCCAGCTTGAAGCCTTGCAAAATGTCTTCCTTCATGGACTTGGCCGTGAGGAATATGATGGGAATATCGGAGTTCATCGCCCGGATGTCGGCGGCCAACGTGAAGCCGTCTTTCTTGGGCATCATCACGTCAAGCACGCACAAGTCGTATTTATTGCGGGTGAATGCCTTATAACCGGCTTCTCCGTCGGGTTGCAAGTCGGCATCATACCCTTTGGTCTGCAAGTATTCCCGCAGCAGCATGCCCAGGTTCTCGTCGTCTTCGCACAACAGGATTTTTACTTTTTCTTCTGTCATAATTCGTAATTTTTTAGAATTGGTATGGTAATGATGAATTTTGTTCCAATGCCCGGTTCGCTTTCCACCTTGATGGTGCCCTTGTGCTCGGTCACTATTTTCTTCACGTAGGCCAGCCCCAGCCCGAATCCTTTCACGTTGTGCAGGTTGCCGGTGGAGACGCGGTAAAATTTCTCGAATATCCGCTTCTGGTCCTCCTTGCTGATGCCGATGCCGTTGTCCTCGATGGAAATCACCAGGTTGTCCTTCACGTTGTACGTTTCCACGGTCAGCAGCAACGTCTTGTCGCCCCTGTACTTCAACGCGTTGTCCATCAGGTTGAAGATGACGTTCGTGAAATGCACTTCGTCCACCAGTGCCATGTCGTCTGCCGCGTTCAGCCGGGTGATGATGCGCCCGCCCTTGCTGGCCACCTTCAGCGAGAAAGTGCTTATCACATCGTTAATCAGCGAATTGATGTTCATCTCCGTGAGCTTCAGCGTGGAGTTTTCCTTTTCGAACAAAGCCATCTGCAACACCTTTTCCACCTGGATGCTCAGCCGCTTGCTCTCGTCGCGTATCACGGAGGCAATCTGCTTGAGCGACTCGGGCGAGCGGTTGGCCATGTCCTGCTCCTGCAGCATCTGCGCAGCCAGCGATATGGTCGATATCGGCGTCTTCAGCTCGTGGGTCATGTTGTTGATGAAGTCGCTTTTCATCGTGTTCAGGTTCTTTTGCCTCAAGATAACGATGATGGTGACCACATATACCAGCAATATCAAGAACACCAACACGACGGACGGCAACACCAGGCGGAGGGAATAAACCGCGTAGTCGTGCCTGTGGGGGAAGAACACCTGCAGGAAACACGGGTTGCTCGCGTCCTCGAAAGGGAAGAGCCGCTGGGTGAACACGGCCTCGTCCTTGCGGATGATGTCCTCCGCCGCCCCGTCCGACGGCTGCTTGTACACGATGCGCCCCTGCTTGTCCACAATCGAGTATTGGAACGGGATGTCGATACCGTTGTTGCGCAAGGCTGTCTGCAAGGTTTCGGCCAGGTCGTCGAAGTCCAACCGCTCCAGGATGTTCGTTTCCTCCGTGCCCTTCAACCAACGAAACACCGCTTGGTCCAAAATTGTTCGCGAACGGGAGAAATTTTGTTGGTAACGCTCCTGCAAGTAGCGCGAAGTTTCCTCGATGGTGGATCGCCGGCTTTCGGTAGACACCAGGCCGCGCTTCTTGGTGAACTCCTTGCTGGCGACCAGGCTGTCAATGCGCCTTTTCAACAACTGGTGCTGTTCCTCCAGCTCCATGCCGTTGGTGGCCTGCTCCTGGGGTTCCTCGTAGCCCAGGGTCTTTGCCAGGTAGTTCAAGGCCTCGTTCTCTTCGATGATTTTCACCGTCTGGAACAGGCTGCGCCGCACGCTTTCGTCAAACTGGTTGTTGAGCAGCTCCACGTTCAGCAGCACATACCGCCCCTGGATGACAATCAACGCCGCGAAAGTCAGCACCATGGCAGCGACCAGCACCCAAATGGTTCTTTTCTTCATATCAATAACAAAATATCGAACAAATTTAAATGTTAATTCCGTATCTGTCCCTACTTCCCGGCATTTTTTCCCGAAAAATCAGAATATTTAATCTTTCTCCCCGAACGCGACAACATACATTAACGGAATGACCGGGGGAAATGTTCAGTTTGCAGGTTGTACCCGGCATGACACCCACCTCGCAGGGCGTAGATGCCGTAGGGCGTTGCCCTACGGTGAATGCCGCAAGACTCCGTAGGATGCTGCCCCTCGGTGAACACCATAAATTCCGTAGGGCGTTGCCCTACGCTGAGTGCCACAAGGCCGTTGGCCTTGGATGGGACGAACCGGCATTGTTCGTTGTCCATTGTTCATTGTCCATTGAACGTGTTATTTATACAACATTAACACATGTATATATCCGCATTTGCAATTATCATCTTTTTCTTGTAACTTTGCTTATGCAAAGCAATAAGCGAAGTGTGTTCCCACACAACGTCCACCCACCTGCCTTTATCGTTAGAACCCCCAACCCCCTAAAGGGGGCTTTACCTTTTGCCTAAAAGGGATATGACCCTTTTACCTAAAGGGGTACAACACCTTTGCCTAAAGGGGTATGACCCTTTTGCCTAAAGGGGTATGACCCTTTTGCCTAAAGGGGTATGACCCTTTTGCCTAAAGGGGTGCAACCCTTTTGCCTAAAGGGGTACAACCTTTTTGCCTAAAAGGGTGCAACCCTTTGTACCATCTATACATACAGGCTAATATTCAACGCATTATAACCCATCCGCATCCGACCGGGCATCCCATGCCAAGGAGACCATCCATCCCCTACAAGGATCATGCCAAAGAAAAGAGGCAGCGGGAGGATTAGTTAAATATCTTTAAATAACACGCCCCCACCCGCAGGGCGTTGCCCTATGCTGAACGCCACAAGGCCGTTGGCCTTGGATGTGCCGACTTGGATTACCGCATTATTTTATTAACCGCATTATTCGCATTATTAACCGCATTATTCTATTAACCGCAAAGAGCGCAAAGGACGCAAAGAGATTTATACGACCCGGTTGACCGTTGACCGCAGCCTGCCGACCATAGACTTAAATCCTTTGCGTCCTCCGTGCTCTTTGCGGTTATCAAAAGGGAGCGAAACACGAACTTTTCGGAAAATTAACTTCTTCCCGGCAGCTTTTTGTCGGAAAAGCGTTACTTTTGTTGCATTTTTCGGGTGATTGTGCTTCGGCGAAGCGGTTTGTGTCCATCACATCATATTATATGTCACATAAAACCAAGATAAAAAAGCAGCGACAAAGCTTTTGGAACATGCATCTGACCTCGACCATCAGCATCTCGCTGGTGTTGTTCCTCATCGGGTTGACGTGCCTGCTGCTGCTCACCGCCCACGACATCGGCGTGAACGTGAAAGAAAACATCAAACTCTCCATCCTGCTCGACGACTCCATCGAGCCCGACTACACCAAGCGGATAGAACGCTACCTGCAAGCCGCCCCCTACACCAAGTCGGTGGAATACATATCGAAAGACGAGGCACTGAAGGAACTGGTGGCCACCCTGGGCGAGGACCCGCAGGAGTTCCTGGGCTACAACCCGCTGCTGGCCTCGTTCGAGGTAAGGCTGAAAGCACCCTACGCCAGCAGCGACAGCATCAACCTGATAGAAACGAAACTGAAGACGTTCGACTACATCAACCAGGTGGCATACCAGCGCGACATGGCCAACCTGGTGAACGACAACGTGCGGCGCATCAGTGCCGTGCTGCTGGGCGTGGCCGTCGTGCTGCTGTTCATCTCCATCGCACTCATCAACAACACCATAAGGCTGGCAACGTATTCCAACCGCTTCATCATCAACACCATGAAGCTGGTGGGGGCCACGCCGTGGTTCATCCGCAAGCCGTATATCCGCCGCAGCATACGCAACGGGGTCATCGCCGCCTTGCTGGCCATCGGTTACCTGGCGGCCATGCTCTACTACGCGCAACACCGCTGGGGCTTCGACCTCTCCATCCCGCCGCACACGTGGGGGGCGGTGTGCGCCGTCATCGTGCTGACCGGCATGGCCATCACCGGCGCATCGGCCTACCTCTCCGTAGGACGGTACGTGAAGATGAGCACCAACGACTTGTACTTTGTGTAGTGGAAAGCTGAGAATTGAAAGTTGAAAATTGAAAATTGAAAATTGAAAACGCTCTTTCCGCTTAAAGCATGCCGCATGGCACTTGTAGCTTGTAGCTTGTAACTTGTAGCTAACTCGTAACCAACATATAATGGAAGAAAACAAACGCTTTACGTTATCCAAGACCAACCTGCTGCTCATCGGGGCGGGCTTCGTGGTCATCGTCTTCGGTTTCCTGCTCATGACGGGCTCGGCCACCGAAGTGGAATTCAACCCCGACATCTTCAGCACACGCCGCTCGGTGGTGGGGCCGATGATTTCGTTCTTCGGATTCCTGTTCATGGTATTCGCCATCATGTACAAACCTAAAAAACGGACGGAAGCATGACGTGGTTTGAAGCATTGATACTGGGCATCCTGCAAGGCCTCACCGAATTCCTGCCCGTAAGCAGCAGCGGCCACCTGACCATCGCGCAAGAGATGCTGAACCTGAGCACGTCGGCCGCCGACAACCTGCAATTCATCGTGACGGTGCATGCGGCCACGGTGATGAGCACCATCGTCATCCTGTGGAAGGAGATTGCGTACCTGTTCCGCGGCACGTTCTGCACCAGGGCGTGGAACGACGAGAAATCGTATGTGCTGAAAATCATCATCTCCATGATACCGGTGGGCATCGTGGGCGTGTTCTTCAAGGACGAAGTGGAAGCCATCTTCGGGCAAGGCATCCTGGTGGTGGGCTGCTGCCTGCTGCTCACGGCCCTGCTGCTCACGTTCGCCTACTATGCCAAGCCACGGCAAAAGGAGAACATCTCCTACCGCGACGCGTTCATCATCGGCCTGTCGCAGGCGGTAGCCGTGCTGCCGGGGCTTTCACGCTCGGGCACCACCATCGCCACGGGGCTGCTGCTGGGCAACAAGAAGGAAAGCATCGCCCAATTCTCGTTCCTCATGGTGCTGGTGCCCATCTTAGGAGAAACGCTGCTGGACATAGCCAAGTCCATCGGCGAACCTGCCGCCGCTTCGGGCATCGGGCTGTTGCCGCTCGTGGTGGGATTCGCCTCGGCGTTCCTGGCCGGGTGCTTCGCCTGCAAGTTCATGATAAACCTGGTAAAGCGGGGCAAACTAATCTACTTCGCCATCTATTGCGCCGTGGCCGGGGTGGCCTCCATCGTGTTTGCGCTGGTATAACCGGCACACAGGTAATGCCGATTAGGCGGACAGGCACGGATTGCCGTTCACTCCTAACCTGTAACTCGTAACTACACAGTGGATTTCAAGGAAGGTGTCATATTATATGTCAACAAGCCGCTGGGCTGGACGTCGTTCAAGGTCGTAGGCCGGGTGCGGGGCAAGATAAGCAAGGCCTGCGGCATCCGCCGCATCAAGGTGGGCCATGCCGGCACGCTCGACCCGCTGGCCACGGGAGTCATGGTGCTGTGCACGGGCAAGGCCACCAAGCAGATAGAAAGCTTCCAGTACCAGACCAAGGAATACGTGGCCACGCTGAAACTCGGCGCGACCACCCCTTCGTTCGACATGGAACACGAGGAAGACGCCACCTACCCCACCGCCCACATCACCCACGAACTGGTGGACGAGGTCATCCCCCGCTTCACCGGCGAGATATGGCAAGTGCCCCCGGTCTATTCCGCCGTCAAGGTGGACGGCATCCGGGCATACGACTACGCCCGCCGTGGCAAGGAGGTGGCGTTGAAGCCCAAACTGCTCGTCATCGACGAAATAGAAGTGCTGGACTTCGCCCCGCCCCTGCTGAAGCTCAGGGTGGTGTGCAGCAAAGGCACTTACATACGCGCCCTGGCCCGCGACATCGGGCAGGCGTTGCACAGCGGAGCCTACCTCACCGCCCTGGAACGCACCCGCGTGGGCGACATGCGGGTAGAGGATTGCTGGCAGATAGACAACCTGCTGGAACATATAGACCGCACGGCGACACGGACACTTGCACCACCGGCGGGAAACCAGTCTGAAATCTGAGAACATGAGAATTTGAAATCTGAAATTTGAAATCTGAAATAAACCCTTATGAAACTATCCCAGTTCAAATTCAAGTTGCCGGAAGAACTGATTGCCCAGCACCCGGCACCGCATCGCGACGAATCGCGCCTCATGGTTGTCAACCGGAAGACCGGCGACATCGAGCACCGGATATTCAAGGAAGTAATCGACTACTTCGACGAGCACGACCTGTTCATCCTGAACGACACCAAGGTATTCCCCGCCCGCCTGTATGGCAACAAGGAAAAGACCGGGGCGCAAATCGAGGTGTTCCTGCTGCGCGAACTGAACGCCGACATGCACCTGTGGGACGTGCTGGTGGAACCGGCCCGTAAAATACGCATCGGCAACAAACTGTACTTCGGCGACGACGAGACGGTGGTGGCCGAAGTGATAGACAACACCACCTCGCGCGGGCGCACCCTGCGATTCCTCTACGACGGCTCGCACGACGAGTTCAAGAAGAACCTCTACGCTTTGGGCGAAACACCCATCCCCCGCACCATCAAGCGGCCCGTGGAGCCGGAGGACGAGGAACGCTTCCAAACCATCTTCGCACGCAACGAAGGAGCCGTGTCGGCACCGGGCGCGGGGCTGCACTTCAGCCGCGAACTGCTGAAACGCATGGAAATAAAGGGCATCGACACGGCCTTCATCACCTCGCACATGAACCTGGGCAACTTCCGCGACATCGACGTGGAAGACCTCACCAAGCACAAAATGGACTCCGAGCAGATGTTCATCTCGCAGGAAGTGGCAGACACCGTGAACCG
>CALUML010000118.1 GCA_944321745.1 uncultured Bacteroidales bacterium | reverse complement strand
AATATGGTTTTTCGAGACCCTCTTTTTTGTTGGAAAGGTGGTAGAGTGGTCGATTACAACGGTCTTGAAAACCGTCGTACCGAGAGGTACCGGGGGTTCGAATCCCTCCCTTTCCGCAATGGGAACGCCCAGCTTCACTGTTCGTGTAAAGCCGGGCGTTCTTTTTTTTATCCGGATGCAGAACCAACCACAAATTATCAAGACATGTCGAGCCTCATCAGCACTTTGACACGCCCGCCTCGCTCCTTCCCACTATCCACACCACGGAAGCCGAGCTTGGCATAACACGACAAAGCCGGATGATTGTCCGCCATCACGTCCAAGACATAGGCTGCATATCCGGCTTGCCTCATGCCCTCCCGCAGCAGGCCGGAAGCAACCCCCTGATGCCGGAAGCGTTTCCGGGTAGCCACAAATTCGATGAAACCGGTTGTCGGCGGGTAGGGTAACTGGCGTTCGAATTCCCGCTTCAACACAAGCACGGCCACCGTGCCCATTACCAAACCCAAATGTCTCCTGTACGACCGGGTATCTGTATGCACGGCGCGTCCCGAAGCGTCGGAAATGCCAGCAACGCCCACGATTTCAGCCCCCTGCACCGCCACATAGAATTTTTGCGGACGGATACCCGGCTCAAGCGCCTTTGCCACCGCCTCCACATTCCGCCTGAAAAAGGAAAAATCACGTTCAAACCCCTCGGCTATGCAGCGGGCTATGGCAATCCGCTCGTCATCGCGAGCCGGGCGTATGACCACCTCCGAATTGCGACCGGCAATCTGTCGGCAGCTGTGGTTGGACGACACATAAACTTCTTCCACGCAGCTTTTCTTTTTTTGACTTTTATTATCTTTTCCGATAACAACCAACCCCGAATATCAGCACAACCGAGTGCTGAGCCGCACAACCCACATGCTTGAACATGCTCGAGTTGTATCTTAGGCATGTCCACGTTTCCCCTTAACCGGGGTTATGCCCACACGCCTTGGGAATGTACAACCATAAAAAAACCTCGAAAGTCTTTTTGACCTCCGAGGCTTCTCGTTTTCTACCAACTTCCGCTTATTCGGCAGGAGTTTCAGCCGTTTCTTCGGCAGGAGCTTCTTCCGTTGTGGCAGCGGCGGCTTCTGCGGCCGCGGCTTCAGCAGCAGCCTGTGCTTCGGCCTTCTTCTTGGCCAGTTCTTCCGCCTTGGCCTTGTTGATGGCGATTTCCGCTTCGAGGCGTGCCTTGGCGGCGGCCTGTTTTTCGGCAGCTACCTGTTCTTTCGTCTTGACAATTTTGGCTTCCTTGGCCGTTTTCCATTCGTTGAAGCGTCTTTCGGCTTCGGCTTCATCGAAAGCACCTTTCTTCACACCACCGAGCAAGTGTTTCTTCAGCAGCACGCCTTCCCAAGAAAGGATGTTGCGAACCGTGTCGGTGGGTTGCGCCCCGGTCTGGAGCCAATACAACGCCCGTTCGAAGTTCAGGTTGACGGTGGCGGGGTTGGTGTTCGGGTTGTAAGAACCCAAGCGTTCGATGCGGCGGCCATCACGTGGCGCACGGCTGTCAGCGACCACGATGTGGTAGTAAGCATAGCCCTTACGACCGTGACGCTGCAATCTCATTTTTACTGGCATGTCTTGTTATTTTTTAATTGATTATACCTAAAGCTTTTTCTCGAAAAGCGGCGCAAAGGTAATGCTTTTATTTGAAATAGAAAAGAGTCATCAGGTGGACACATGGCGCACACAGCTATTTTTCACTAAAGGAGCACGCACAAACCGCCTTTCACCTCTTCACTTTCATCATTTTGTCTTACCCTTTTTTCCCACTCATCTCTCCGCCAGCCTCACTCTGACGGCATTGGCGTGCGCCTGCAAAGCCTCGTTTTCAGCCATGATGGTTATGGCGTTGCTCAGGCAATCCAACCCCTCACGCGACAGGTGCTGGAAGGTAATTTTCCGCATGAAACTGTCTAAGTTCACGCCGCTGTAGGCCTTGGCATAGCCGTGGGTGGGCAAGGTGTGGTTGGTGCCCGAGGCGTAGTCGCCCGCGCTTTCGGGGGAATAATGCCCCAGGAACACGGAGCCCGCGTTGACGATGCTCTCGGCCACACCCACGGGATAACGCGTGGCGATAATCAGGTGCTCCGGCGCATACTCGTTGGTCATCTCCACCGCTTCCTCCAACGATCGAACTAAGATTATTTTACTATGTTCCAATGCTTTTTCTACCATTGCACGGCGGGGGAGCGCCTCCAACTGAAGGGCTACCTGCTCTTGCACGGCATCCACCAAGTCCTCGCACGTGGTGACGAGCATCGCCTGGCTGTCCGCCCCATGCTCGGCCTGCGAGAGGAGGTCGGCCGCCACGAATGCCGGACGGGCAGTCTCATCGGCCAGCACCTCCACCTCCGAAGGACCGGCCGGCATGTCAATGGCCACATCGCGCAACGACACCAGCTGCTTGGCCGCCGTGACGTACCGATTGCCCGGACCGAATATCTTGTACACACGCGGCACCGTCTCCGTACCGTAAGCCATGGCGGCTATGGCCTGTATGCCGCCCACCTTGAACACGCGGTGCACCCCGGCCACCCGCGCGGCATGGAGCACCGCCGGATGCACGCGCCCGTCTTTGCCGGGAGGGGTGCACAGCACGATTTCCCGGCACTCGGCGATGCGGGCCGGAATGGCCAGCATCAACACGGTGGAGAACAGGGGGGCAGTGCCGCCCGGCACGTACAACCCTACCCGCTCGATGGGCACGGCCCGTTGCCAGCACACGACACCCGGCGATGTTTCCACCTCGTGATATTCGCGTTGCTGCTCGGAATGGAACTTCCAGATATTGCGCCGCGCCATCTCGATGGCCTGCTTCAAAGGTTCGGACACGGCCCGTTCGGCTTCGGCAAACTCCTGTTCTGACACCGCCAAATTGCCCACCTCCACTTGGTCAAACTGCCGCGTATAGTCACGCAACGCCTCGTCGCCCCGATGCCGCACATCGTCCAACACCTCCCTGACCGTACCATACAAGGTCGTGTGATCCATTGCTGGACGTACCAACAAGTCCGTCCAATCCTCACGAGCCGGATATTTGATTATCTGCATAATTTACTAGTTACAAGTTATGATTAGTGAACGCAAATAACACGAATGACGCAAATCATCGCAAATGCAAATCTACTTTTCCCCATAATTTACATTTTACCCTTAGACTTTTATACTTTCACCTCCACTATCTCATCCCACCGGTCGTACAGTTCCTTCATGCCACCCAAAATAATGTTGGCTCCCGCATCCACCAGCACCTGTGGAGGAAGCGGACCGGTATTCAGCCCGATGGTGAATAGCCGGGCCGCTGATGCCGACTCCACGCCCAACGGCGCATTGTCCACCGCCACTACTTCCCAAGGCTGCAATCCGGTCTTTTTCAAGCCCATCAGATAAGGTTCAGGATGGGGCTTGCCATATTGCACATCAAAGGCAGTCACCATCTTATCCTTTGTAAACATGCCGGGGAAACTATGCTCCAGCCTATTCAGCAAACTAGGCTGCCCCGACCCGGTCACCACCACCCGTTGCAGCCCCCGTGCCTTAAGCTTTTGTAACAGCTCGAAAGCATAGGGCATGGGAGCCGGCGTGCCGCAATCGTCGAAATAGTCGGACTTCAACTGGTACACCCGCTGCTTCTCCTCCTCGGTGGCATCACGTCCGTATTTCTTCAAGAACACATTATTAATAGTAGCGTGTCCGGTCTGCCCCTCGTTCATGTAAGCATCCAGTTCCGTGAAAGGCAGGTCCATCTCCCGCATGGCCTTCACCCAGGCCGTAGCATGTCCCCGCATGGAGTCGAACAGTACGCCGTCCATGTCGAACAACACCGCCCGCGGCGCAAAACCAGGATAATGATTGCGTTGCTTGAAGCGTTCTATCGCGTGTGAAAACATATATTGGCTTTTTGCGATGCAAAGATAAGAAATTTCAGATTTCAAATTTCAGATTTCAGATTGACACACGGGAAAAGAAAATCATTGCCTTGCGTCCTACATGGGTAAAGAAACCCAATGAAGAAGTGCATGAAGATGACTATATGATGGCGGCGGAGCCACGTCCTCTTTATGGAAACCAAGGACTTCCTATTGAAAGAATAATATGAATGTCCTCATGTTGCCAACTTAGCAAAGTTTAGACTGCCAAGTTGCCCCTATGCCATGTTTTGGAACACTTTATGCAGGATGTGAGACGTAAGACAATGAACATAGGCATTATGAACCTGCTTGATTTTTACCGTCAATATCCCGACGAGGCATCCTGTGAGGAAGCCCTTCGCCGTTTCCGTGAGCATCACGGCCTGTTCTGTAGTCAATGCGGCGGTTTGCGCCTGAGCTGGAATCCGAGCCACAAGTCCTGGACGTGCATGGATTGCAAGCACAAGATGCAGCTCCGTTCCGGTACGGTGATGCAAGGCAGCCATCTGCCGGTGCGTGACTGGTTTGCTGCCATGTTCCTGCTGACGGCGACCAAGCGTGCCATATCGGCCAAGGAAATACAGCGCCAAATTGGCCGCAAGCGTTACCAGCCCGTATGGGAGATGGCACATAAGCTGCGCGACGTGATGGGCAAGCGCGACGGAGGCTACCCGCTCCATGGGGACATGGAGGTTGACGAGGGCTTCTTCTCCACCGAAACGACCGAAGAACAGAAAGATTGCCCGTTGAAACGCGGACGGGGAAGCCAGCGCAAGACCGCTGTCCTTGTCATGGCGGAAAGCAGCCTGCCAAAGATGCCTCCGGCCAAGAAGTACAGTACGCCCAAGAGTGTCGGGCATATAAAGATGCAGGTCATCGGTGATTTCAAGGCTTCCACCATTACGGGCAAGATTAAGCAAGGGACGGACGGGAATGCCGATATGACCACGGACGGGTTCAGCAGCTATGCCTCCCTTGAGAAGGACGGGGTGGCATCCTCGCACCAGGCTGTCGTTATGGACGAAAAAAGAGCGTTGGGAAAGTCCTCCCCTGTGTGCGCATTGTCATCAGCAACGCCAAAAGGAGCATACTGGACACTTACCATGACATAAAAGCGGAGTTTCTCCAGCTCTACCTCAACGAGTCCTGCTACAAGTTCAACCGGAGGTATTTCGGATTCAGGCTCTTTGACAGGCTTGAACTTTGTTCTTGTACCTATGGGGCGGACTTCAAACATAGAATTTACTAATTGGCAACTTGAGGACATTCAATTTGAAAAGTTTGATATTGGCGTAGAAAGTCTCCGCCATGCATGGGACAAGCAGTTGACACAAAAAAAGGAGGGCAACCCTTGCTTTCAGGGTTACCCTCCTTCCATCTAATAGAGCAAACTAAAACAAAAATTATTGGATTTCAATCACCCGTTTGTCTTTCGGTTTGGCTTCTTCCTTCTTCGGGATGGTGATGTCGAGGATGCCGTTCTTGTATTCGGCATTGATTTTTTCGGCATCGGCCGAGTCAGGCAGCACGAACGAACGCTTGAACGACGAGTAGCAGTATTCGCGGCGCGTGTACTGTTCGCCTTCTTTCGTTTCGTTTTCGGCCTGCTTTTCCGAAGAAATGGTCAGCACGTCGTGGTTCAGTTCCAGTTTGAAATCGTTCTTGTCAAACCCAGGAGCAGCCACTTTCACTTCAAAACCGTCTTTCGTTTCCTTGATGTTGACCGAAGGCAACGTCGTGTTGACATCGTTCGACCAATCCATCAAATCGCCATCGAAGAATCTATCGAATACCGACGGCATCTGTTTTGTAAATCTTACCAGTGACATAATCTTGTCCTCCTATCTTTTAAGTTATACATTCTGTTACTTTGTCCCGGTCCTTTCGAACCGTTCGTCCTTTCTTTTGCAAAATAAGTGCCAATGCCAAATGGCGGACAAAGTGTCAGCAATCTGTTTGCACTTAATAACTTAACGAAGTTTAATCGGAAAGCAAGACCTTGTGTGACAGTCTGCGGAACAAGTTGTATGGAGCGCCCGGCTGCTGACAGAATGGCAGGATAAAGGGAGACTGGCTGACAAAATGCAACCGTCAGGCCGGGAAGCGGACGAGCGTCGGCGCGGTGGCCAGGTGGAATTCGTCCGTCAACCGTGCCACTACTTCCCTTACCGTGCTTATTTTGTCGGCCAGGTAGGCGTTGCCCCCGGCAAAGGCGAAGCCTTTCTTCAGGTTGCCCCGGGCGGCCTGGTACAGGGCTTTCATGATGCAATAAGGGCTGCGTTGCCAGTTGCAGGTCTTGATACAGTGGTAGGGGCAGGCTGTCGGGCGTTCCAGCCCGGCATCGACCCGGTGCAGGAATTCGCTGTCGAACGCCCGCCCGGGCATCCCCACCGGGCTTTGGATGATGCGCAGGTCGTCGCGCCGCGAGCGGACGTACACCTCCTTGAACGCCGTGGAGGCATCGCACTCCGCCGTGGGCACGAAGGCCGACCCCAGCTGCACCGCCGAGGCACCGAGCCGCAGCAGGCGCGCCATGTCGGCTCCGGTGCGTATGCCGCCCGCCGCCACCACGGGGATGGGTTTGCAGTAGCATCGTGCCACGGCCACCACTTCGGGCAGGATGCGTTCGAGCGCATAACGCGGGTCGGTTATCTGGGCAGGTTTGAAGCCGAGGTGTCCACCGGCCATCGGGCCTTCGACCACCAAAGCATCGGGCAGGTAGTGGTACGTGGCCAGCCATTTTTCGCAGATGATTTGGGCGGCACGCCCCGACGACACGATGGGTGCGAGCCACGTGGTGCATCCCGGCGTGAGGAACGACGGCAGGTTGAGCGGAAGCCCCGCGCCGGAAAAGATGATGTCTGCCCCTTCCTCGATGGCCGTGCGCACCATGTCGGCATAGTTCGTGAGGGCCACCATGATGTTGACCCCGATGACGCCCCGGGTGGCGGCGCGGGCACGGCGTATCTCCGTCCTCAGCCCCTCGATGCTGCGTTGTTCGTAATTGCCCCGCGCCTCGGGGTGGAGCAAGGCCATGCCTGCCGAGGAAATCACCCCGATGCCCCCTTCGTTGGCTACGGCCGAAGCCAGGCCGTGGAGCGAGATGCCTACGCCCATGCCGCCTTGGACAATGGGCAGGGCGGCTTCGTGGCCGCCGATGACAAGTGGTTTCATAATTCCGTTCCTTTCTTTAATGTTTGGTTTTACACGGGCAAAGTTCCTTTTTTCTGATAATTCCCCGTTGTCCGAATGGGTGTCTGTTTTGTTTGAAAAGGAACCAACCGGGCCGTTCCCCTCTTCTAACCCCAACCGGTCGGCGGGGGCATGGCGGGTGGCGGTGAGCATCCGTTTTTCATTTTCCCGGCACAGGTTTTCCCGTTCGTGCGGAGAAGTTTTCCCGTTTCTGCGCAGATATTCTACTGCCCACAGTTATGGGTTGTACGACCCATAACTGTGAGTCGTACGACCCACAACTGTGGGTT
>CALUML010000117.1 GCA_944321745.1 uncultured Bacteroidales bacterium | reverse complement strand
GATGAGCGACGAGGCCCGGCGCGTCACGTTCGAACTGAACGCCGCCTACCATGCGCCCGACGAGGTGCGCCGCCTGCTGTCGCGCCTGGTGGGCTACCAGGTGGACGACACGGTGCGCGTCTTCCCGCCGCTCTACACGGATTTCGGCAAGAACCTCCACATCGGGCGCGGGGTGTTCATCAACGCCTGCTGCCACTTCCAGGACCACGGCGGCGTGACGCTGGGCGACGGCTGCCAGGTGGGGCACGGCGTGGTGTTTGCCACGCTCAACCACTTCCTCGAGGCGGCGCGGCGCAAGGCCACCTACCCCGCCCCCATCACCGTGGGGCGCAACGTGTGGATTGGCTCGAACGCCACCATCCTGCAAGGGGTGACCATCGGCGAGAACGCGGTGGTGGCCGCCGGGGCCGTGGTGACACGCGACGTGCCGCCCAACACGGTGGTGGGCGGCGTGCCCGCGCGGGTCATCAAGACTTTCGAACCGTGACCCCCGGCGCACCCCCTCCACAGGCCTTGTGGGGCACATCGGGGGAGGGGTGAAATCGAACGGCTCGTTCGGCGCGGTCGAACGGCTCGTTCGATGAGGTTGAACGGCTCGTTCGGCGCGGTCGAACGAGCCGTTCGATTTCGCCGAACGAGCCGTTCGATTTCGGGCCTCTACGGAGTGACCCGGAGGAGGACGGCAGCATATGAAGGAACACGGCGGTATCTGAAAGAACACGGATTATACGGATAAAACGGATTGGCACGGATAGAATCACACTTGACCGTCCGCAACATGCAGGTCAAGATGAAACATCCGTGCCAATCCGTTTTATCCGTATAATCCGTGTTCCGTCTCCTATCGGCACGCGCCCCCCGATGCCATAGGGCACGCAGGGGGCCGTGCGTCATTGTATCACGAATTCCACCCGTCGGTTGGCGGCGCGTCCTTCCTCGGTGTCGTTGCCGGCCACGGGTTCGTTCGGGCCCTTGCCCTCGTAGGTGAGGCGGTCGGCCGCTATGCCGCGTTCGAGCAGGGCGTCGTACACGGAGCGGGCGCGGTCGCGGGAGAGGCGCATGTTATACTCCAGCGAGCCGGTGCTGTCGGTGTGCCCCACGATGCGGATGCGCACCTCGGGGTTCTGGGCGAGGAACTGGTGCAGGTCGTCCAGGGCGGGAGCGGACTCGGGCAGCATCTCGGCACTGTTGAGGGCGAAGAAGAGGTTATGCAGCACCACGCGCACGTCCTTGCGGATGGGTTGCAGGGCAAATGCCACCGTGTCGGTGCGCGCGAAGTCGATGAGCGACTGCTGGTAGATGTATCCCTCGGCGTCCACGTAGGCTTGGTAGCGGCCCGGGCGCACGTCGCAGGCCAGGTGTCCGGCGGCATCGGCGGTGCCGGAGAAGGCGGCCTGCCCGTCGGATTCGCGGGTGAGCTGCACGCGGGCGGGGAGCGGGGAGCGGGTGTCGGCATCGTACACGCGCACCCACAGGGCGGGGGTGCGTTGCAGGGCGATTTCCACCGTGTCGGGCCGGTAGTGCGACACGGTGCGGCGCCAGGCCTGGTAGCCGTCTTCGGCCACGCTGAGCGTGTAGCGTCCGCGCCGCACGTCGGGCTGCGTCACCATGCCGTCGGCACCGGTGGTCTGTTGGAAGGCCACGCGGCTGCCCAGGCGGGCGGTGACCTCCACCCCCGCGAGGGCGGCCTGCGTTTCGGCATCGGTGACGCGGGCATAGAAGGGCATCGGCTCGGCCACGGGCCGGGAGGACTTGCGCCGCTTCTTCGTGAGGTCGAACTGCACCGTGAGCTTCACGCCCGCGTAGAGGTTGTGCAGCGGGTTTCCCTCGGCCAGGGTGCTGGCGGGCAGGTGGGCGTAGGCGAGCGCAAGGGGGTCGGCCACCACGCCCTGCGCGTCGGCCAGCGGCTGCACCAGGGGGGAGAAGGCGGGGGCGCGGTTGGCATCCGTCAGCCCGTAGTCCACGAACAGGGCCGCGCGGTAGGACACGGGGGTGCGCCGCCGGTTGGCAAGGCGGGTCATGCCGCGCGGCAGCCATTCGTCGAGCGTCACGCCCACTTCGGCCGAGGCCGTCACGTTAAGTCCGAGGTCCAATGCCCCCGCGTTGCTCATCGGCACGGGGTCGTATATCGTGGTGAAGTCTTCTATGGCCGCCGGTTCGGTCACCGTGGGCTGCACCCGCCCCTCCGAGGCGTACGTGCCCATGACGTTCAGCCCTATCTTGGTGCCCACCAGGGCGTAGTAGCGGCCGAACTTCCACCCTACCATCACCGGCACGTTCACATAGCCCGCGCGGTGGCGTTCCGTATATTCCAGGAAGTTATAATGATAGAGCAGGTTGCTTTGCTCCACCCCGTCGTCGTAGAGGATGGGATAGTCCTCCGCGTAGCCCGAAAGGCGCGTGCGGGAGGAGAGCCATTGGAACTCCGCCCCCGTCTGCAACAGGAAGTTGCCCGCGTTCAGCTCGTAGCCCGCCCCCACGTGGAAGCCTCCTCCGCCCGGCACGCGGGTGTGCTCCATGCCGTGCAGGAGCGCGTCGTAGCCGCCGCCCGCCCACACGTCGAGGAAGTGGCTGTTCTCGGCCGAGGCCGCCATGCCCGTGAGGGACAAAGCGGCAAGCCATGTATAAGCAAGGAATTTGTTCATTTATATCAACGGTTAGTGATTAACGATTAGTGATTAGTCAGTTGTTGACCACTTGCAGGTGGTAGGTCTCCGCGCGGCCGTTGTCCAGCACCACCCGGAGCAGGTAATAGCCGGCCGAGCCGGGGGCGGGCAGCACGTTGTCACCGGCCTCCAGCGCATGGCGGCTCACCAGCTGGCCGCTCACGTCGTAGAGGGTGGCCGTGCCCGTGCGGTCGGAGGTGAGGCGCACCTCGCCGCCCTCGGGCACCACGTTCTGCTGCAAGGTGAGCGTCACGCCGTCCACCACGCGGGGTGTCACGGGGCAGGTCGGGACGGTCACCCCGTCGTCCGAGCGGGTCAACGCCACGCTGTACTCCGCCGACGTGTCCAGCCCTTCGGGCACGTGCAGGTAGGAGGCGGTAGCCCCTTCTATCGCCTCGCCCCCCTTATACCATTGGTAGGCCGAGAAGTCATAGCCGCCGTTGTAGTCCGCATTCTGCACGAAGAGCACATTCTCCCACCGCTGGGACAGGATGGACGAGGGGTAGAGGATGGAGAAGGGAACCACTACCGCCGTGTCGCAGGGCTGGCCGGGGAAGGTGATGGTGGCCGCATAATGCCCCGGACGCACATAGGCCGGCGCCGACACCTGCGGCATGGGCAGCACGAACCAGCTATCCGCCGTGGCCGCTATGGCTGCCGCGTCCTCGAAGCCCGCCTGCCGCGCCGCCTCGTCGAAGGCCACATCGTACACATTCATCACCCCGTCCTGTATCGTGTAGGGCACCAGCACTTCCGGCGCATCGGCACAGGTTTCATACGGCCCGTCCTCCACATCGAGCACCAGGCAGGTGGAAGCCACCGTCACCGTTTCCGTCCGTTCGCAAAGCACCGTGCCGTGCTGCACGTACACCGTCAGTTCGTAATCGCCCGCCACGAGTCCTTCGAGCGGGGCATTCTCTACCCCGTTCAAAGTGTAATAGGCAAAGCCGTCGGGATAGGCATCTATCGTGATTGCCCCGTCGTTGCCCTCCAGAGCCGGGGTGGCCGTAGCCGAGAACACGACCTCCGGCAGCACCGTCAAGTCCAGGGTATAGGTGCTGTCGCAGCCTGTCGAGGCCGTGTAGGTCTCCGTGTACACGCCGGTGCGGTCATACGTTCCACCCTGGAATTCCACCGACTCGCCAAAGCACACGGTGTCCGTGCGCACCTCGTCGAACGCTTCATGGAAGTGCAGGTCAATCACCACCAGGCTGTCGCATCCCGCCGGAGAGGTGTAGTGGAAGTCGTGGAAGCCCTCGGTGGTCAGGTAGCGGCCATTGTACTCGTAGTACCCTTCTTCCCGGCATATCCACACGGGGATGGTGTCCGTCACGTCGCCTATGCGGGGGATGTCCACCGTGCCCGTCCATTCATCCTCGCAACCGCCTTCCATCGCCACATGCAGGCTGTAGGAGTACGTGCCCGGCTCGTCATACACCACCAAGGGGTTCATTTCCTCCGACGTGCCCAGCTCGCCGAAGTCCCAATAGAACGACTGCAACTGCTCGTTGATTTTGCCGTTCTCCGTATAGATGTAGCTGAGGTTCTCGAACTGCACCTTGTTCTGGCAATCCTCCTGGACGAGCGTGGCGCTCGCCTCCGCTTTCGGGAAACGGGGGGCGACGATGGCCTGCATCTCGAAGTAACAGGCCGAGTCTTCCGGCGAAATCACCCGGCAGATGTACGTGGAGGTATCGTTGGGGTTGATGTAGAGCGTCCGCGCCGTGCTGATGGTATCGTCCCGGCTGTCCATGTCGGTGACGTGGTACCATTCATAGAGGAAGCCTTCGGGGGCGGAGATGCTGTCTGGTGCCTCGCCGCAGGTCAAGCCGCTGATGGTCTTCGGCACGCAGTTCAAGGTGAAGTAGGCGTAGCCATAGTGCATCCCCCCATTGCAGTCATAGGTGGTGAGGCTGATTTGGATTTTCTCCCCCGCATAAGCCGACACGTCCACCCCGATGTCCGTCCAGTCTTTCCACAACACGCATTCCCCGTCCGTAGCACTCATTCCGGGCGGCACGTACAAAGTCCATTCCTGCGCATTCGACGGATAGAACTCGATGGAAGCACAGTCATCGATGACATTCCCCCACTCGTCCAATATATCCAACTGGAAGCGCGACTGGACATCCAAATCGCTCAAATGGGCATTTTGCAGCAACACCGCGTACTTCATCAACAGGATGGACGAAGCCGAATCCACCACATAATCATAAGTGATGTTCTCGTCTTGATAATTGACCTCGGCATTCCCTAAACGAATAGAGGCCAGTTCGCCCTCGGGGATGGTGCGGAGCTGGTAGCCCGTGTTCGGGTCGTAGCGGTCGGGCAGGATGTTTACCGCATGGCGGGTTTGCTTGTAATCCTCTTCCCCGAAATCGACGATGCCCTCCTCCTCTTTCGGGTTGGTGTATTTCCCGTAGTACGTGTGCACCGCATCGGAATGTAAGTCAATGTAGTTGATGCAATTCTTGGCCGCATCGGTCACCACCACATACTGGTACACCGACCAGCTGGTGGTGTCCGTGCCACACACGCTGTTCAACCAAAAGGTATATACCCCCGCAGCAGGCGACTGGATGGTGTAGGTGGTGTCCGTGATGCCTTGCACCGTGGTCCACACATCGCCCCGGGTGTCTTTATAGGCGAGATTATACGAGTCGGCCTCGCCCCGCCAGGCCAGGCGCAAGGAGGCCGGCTCGGTTTCCACCGTGATGTCCGTAGGACGGGCGCACCCGCCGGTCGAACCTATCTGCACGTTGTCGATGCACGCGCCGGGATTGACCAGCAGGTCGATATTCGTCTTCTTACCGAACATGAACACCAGCATACCCCGCTCATTGCTGCGCACCCGCACCGACAACGTGGTGTGCTGCCAACTGGTACTGCCCGCCAGGCGCAGCTTCTCATAGCCGCGTATGCTCAGGGGAAAGTTACCGTTCACATTAGGGGCAAGCGACAGGCCGGGGTCTTCCGGGTCGTCCACCCACGCCACCAGCAGGGTATCGGCTCCCCCGCCTTGCGACTTCCAGTCGAACGCCACTTCATACGTGCCCGTCGGCAACTCGAACTCCTTGTACACCACGCTCACGCCCGGTGAGGAGGTCACCCCGGCAGTTGCGCCCCCGTCGGGCGAAATGTACAGACTGTGCGTGCCCCGCATGGCGGTGGCCTCGCCCATGACCCACTGGTTGGCATTCGTGCCGTTGTCAATCACCCAGCCGTCCCGTTCGGCCTCCGTCTCAAAGCCGCAAAAGTACGGCAGATGCACCGTTTGCGCCCCGGCGGTATGCAGGCCACCAAGTGCCATGCACGCCAAAGCCATTAATTTCAATTTGGACTGTTTCATATTTTCAGTTTGTGGAGACAAGGCATGCCCTGCCTCGATAACAAGTTTGCATACATTTTTTCCGCATGTCATGTAGAGACAAGGCATGCCTTGTCTCTACAACGACCATTGCCCTCACCGACCCGGCCTCGTAGGGCGTTGCCCTACGCTGAATGCCACAAGGCCGTTGGCCTTGGACGGGGCGAAGCGGCGACGTTCATTGTTAATTGTTAATTCCCTTACTACGGAAATTCCGCCGTGTGCCTACGGAATTTTTGCCGCGTACCTACGGAAATTCCGCCGAGCAAGCACGGATTTCCGGCCTTCATGCGTCCCGCTTCCCCCGAGGCTGTGTGATACACCACATCCTTGGCGTTCCCGTCATTTCGAACGAAGTGAGAAATCCCACCGTGGCCCGGGGTCGCCGTCGCGGGAGATTTCTCCCTACGGTCGAAATGACGGCAAGTTTGATCCGTGGTTTCCACACCGCTTCCCCCGCCGGGGAAGCCCGCTTTTCCTGGCATCCGGACGGCCGGTCAGAGCCGCCCGGACGGTTGGTGAAAGACATGCTGACGTTTCCATTAAAACATAAGCATATTTCCAGCAAAACGTGCTCACGTTTCCGGAGAAACGCAAGCACGTTTTTTCATGCATCTTTCAGTTGCTCATTACCAGCATCTTCATTACCTGGCGATGATACGGCCTACCAGCACTTCGCCCGTGCCGGTGGTGACGCGCACCATGTACACGCCCGGCGCGAAGAGGTACTTGCCCACGTTGATGGGGAACACCTCGGGCGCGAAGCCCTGCACCTTGCTGCCCGTGCCCGTGAACACTTCCACTAACATACCATCCTTTTCGGCTTCGGTGAAGTCGTAGTGGATGTAGGCCGGGGCCTGCACATGCACGGGGTTAGGCGTAATGTTGAAGTAGCCGTCGTCGCCCAACATGCCGATGCCGCTGCCGCCCACCGTGAGGGTGAGGTGCACGATGCTGTCGCAACCGGCCACCGTGTGCGAGGCGATGGTGTATTCACCGCTCACCGTGCCGATGTCGAACGTGGTGTCGGCATATTGGTAAGGCAGTTCCGCTTCGGAGATGTTCACCGCGTCGTCCACCTCGTAGCTCGGCAGTTTCGTTACCACCAAGGTCACGGTGCTGTCGCAGTCGGCCACCGCCTGCGAGGGGATGGTCTTCTGGTACAATATTTCCGTAGCCGTTTCGGTCAGCTGCGTGTAGTCGCTGCCCGGGTCGTAGGCATCGCCCGCGCAGATGGTGTCGCGCACGGTGGTAGCCAGTTCGGCGGCTACCGTCACTACCAGCGTGAAGGTGCTGTCGCAGCCCCATGCGCTCACTTCCTCATGCGTGTAGGTGCCCGCCGCCGTGATGTTGTCGAAGCCGAAGCCCGAGAACGAGCCTCCGTTGCAGATGGTCACTTCCTCGCGCAGGTCGTAAGGCTGGTGCACGCGCAGGTTGAGCGTCACGATGCTGTCGCAACC
>CALUML010000116.1 GCA_944321745.1 uncultured Bacteroidales bacterium | reverse complement strand
CTTTGCCCGAACAGCTCGCACGCCGCCTCGCTTACCACCTCGGCATAGACCTCACGCACGCTACCCGCTATCATGAGGGCGGCGGCTCCTTTGCCTACCACCTTATCGGCCACGGAAGCACCGCGCAACACGGCTGGTTGCTCACTCCACAGGCGATACAGGTCGGCCACGCCGCGCCCGTCGAATGTGTGCACGCTGCCGCCGTCCGCCACCACCAGCGTGTGACGACCCGTGCGAAGCTGCTGCACCAACTGATTCATCTCCATATAATGCTCCTTGTTTGAGTTGTTCCACAAAATGGTCTATGCGCTGCATCTCCTTGGGAATGTCAATGCTTTGCGGGCAGTGTATGTTGCATTGCCCGCAACCGATGCAGTGGTCGGCCTGCCTGAGACGCGGCACGCTGCGGTCGTACCCCACCAGGAACGCCCGACGCGCCTCACGGTAACGCTCGCTCTGCGGCGAGGGGACGATGTTGCCCTCGTTCACACACTTGTTGTAATGCAGCAGCACCGCCGGGATGTCGATGCCATAGGGGCACGGCATGCAGTACTTGCAGTCGTTGCACGGAATGGTGGGGTATTGCAGCATGAGCTGCGCCGTCTCTTCGAGGAAATCCTTCTCATCGTCCGTGAGGGGCGAAAGGGGTGAATAGGTGTGCAGGTTGTCCTGCAAATGCTCCATATAAGTCATGCCGCTGAGGACGGTGAGCACTCCCTCCGGCGACCCGGCAAAACGGAACGCCCACGAGGCCACACTCGCTTCGGGACGGCGTTGCAGCAGGCGGGCGGCGATGTGCTCCGGCACGCGCGACAACCGTCCGCCGAGGAGCGGCTCCATGACGATGGCCTGGATGCCCCGCTTCTGCAACTCGGCATACAGGTAGTCGGCGTTCACGTTGTTGCCGGACGCATGTTGCCAGTCCACGTAGTTGAGTTGTATCTGCACGAAGTCCCAATGTACCTGGTCGTCCATGGCCAGCACTTCGTCGAACACCTCCTTCGTGCCGTGGAACGAGAAGCCGAGGTTGCGGATGCGCCCTGCCCGGCGTTCTTCCAGCAGGAAGTCTATCATGCCGTTGTCGATGTAGCGGGCGCGGAAGGTCTTGATGCCGCCGTTGCCGATGGAGTGCAGCAGGTAGTAGTCGATGTAGTCCACCTGCAAGTCCTCGAACGACTTGCGATACATGGCAATGGAGTTTTCACGCGTGTAGTTGGCAAAGTTCGACAGCTTGGTGGCAATGAAGTACTTATCGCGCGGATACCGCTTCAAGGCAATGCCGGTGGACTGCTCCGACCAGCCCTGCACATACACGGGCGACGTGTCGAAGTAGTTCACGCCGTGGGCAATGGCATAGTCCACCAATTCGTTCACCGCCTGTTGATCCACCGTGTCGCCCTTGCCGTCGGGGGAGGGCACGGTAGGCAGGCGCATCATGCCATAGCCGAGCAGCGATACGCGGTCGCCGGTCTTGTTGTTCGTGCGCAACGTCATCAATCCTTCGTGCGTTCCGCCTTGCCCGGGTTTCCGGGTCGCGTTTTCGTTCTTGCCGCATCCCGCCAAGGCTACGGTACTTGTAGCGGCGGTAATCCCCACTATCTTGAGGAACTCGCGCCGGTTTATATCTTTATTCATATCTATATTCCCAATTTCAGATTTCAGATTTCAAATTTCAGATTGCCCGCAGATTTCGCATCAAATTGCCCGCAGATTTCGCAGATTGACGCAGATGCGGCTGTTTCTTGTAACTCGTAACTCGTAGCTTGTAGCTCGTAACTCGTAGCTAAATCACCCTATGCCGCTCGTGTCCTTCCACATAAATCGCGCTGAACGGGCGCGAGGGACAAAGGTTTTCGCACGCCCCGCAGCCAATGCAGCGTTCGGTATTGACCACGGGTATCTTCACCGACAAACCATCGGCCGGGTCGGAGGGCACCATCAGGATAGCTCCCGTGGGGCAGTGGCGGGCACAATTGCCGCATTCCACCCCGTCGGTCAGCGGAATGCAGTTTCCCTTTATCCACACGGCGTGGCCTATCTGGATGGCCGACTTGTCGGCTGGCGTAATCTTCAATATCGCTCCTGCAGGGCACACCTCCGAGCATTTCGTACATTCGGGACGGCAATAGCCCCGCTCGTAGGACGACTCCGGCTGCATCAGGGTTTTCAAGTCGGTAGAGGGCCGAAGCACGCCCGTGGGACACACCGACACGCAAAGCTGGCAAGCCGTGCAGTGCTGCGCCATGTGCCGCAAGCCCTGTGATCCCGGCGGCACAATGGGAGTGTGACGTTGCGGTGCCTTCTTGTCGAGTATCACGGCCAGACCGCCGTCCACTTTTTTCTCCTGCGCCTTCACCGTAAGTGCCCCCAGGGCCAAACCGGCACCGGCCAGGAAGCCGCGGCGGGAAGAAGAAGCCTCCCCAAGCCTCGAAGCCTCCCCAAGCCCCTCCTGAGGAGGGGTTGTAGGATTACTCTTGTCATTTTTTTGGAAGCCCCCTTTAGGGGGTTGGGGGTGGTCTTTAGGGGGTTGGGGGGTAAGATTTTTGGAAGGATGCGCATACCGTATCGCCCCGTGCTTGCAATTGTCTATGCAGTCCATGCACGCCACGCAACGGCTGTAATCCACCGTATGCTCTTTTGCATTGATACACGAAGCCTTGCAGCGGCGTTCGCACAACTTGCACGAGATGCACTTCTCCGCGTCAATCACCGGGCGGAACCACGCGAAACGTGCCAGGAAGCTCAGCACCGTGCCTACCGGGCAAATGGTGTTGCAATACGTGCGCCCGCCCCGCCAAGCCAGCACCACAATCACAATGAAGGTAAGCAGGGCTATGAGGAAAGTGGGCAGGCTGCGCATCCATACCTCCGTGCTGTAAAAGGCGTAGCTGTCCGCCCGCTCGGCCAGGTAGGCCAGCGCATTGTTGCCCCAGCCGTAAAGTGGAGCCAACAGGTTTTGCACCATGCGCCCGTAAGCACTGTAAGGTGCCAGCAAGGCCACGAACGAACCCACGCCCGCCACCAAAGCCACGACAAACAGCCCGAACACGCCGTAGCGCAGCCAGTGCTTTGCCGGGGAATAGGAGAAGCGGTTTTTCTTGCCCTTGCGCTTGCCGCTGAGCCACGACACCACGTCCTGGAACACGCCGAGCGGGCAAATGACCGAACAATACACCCGCCCGAACACCAGCGTGAGCACCACCAACAAAGCAATGACCCCCACGTTTAAGGCCAGCACCGCAGGCAGGAACTGCACCTTTGCCATCCAGCCGAGCCACGCATGCACCGTGCCCGTGAAGTCGAGGAACAGCAGAGTAATGCACACGAAAAACACGACCGCCAATACAATTCTAATCTTACGAAGCATATGATTCAGTTACATTACAAGTTCGTTACAAGTTACGGTTGCATTTCTCCAACCAGGTCATCCGGGAAAATCGCGCCATCCGCATAATCATTTTGCGGACGAATAAGTAGCTGTTCAAAATTAATTATTATCCTATTGTGCGCTATTTTGGAGATGTTTTTTTCTGTCCGAAGAGGGAGTGTAGCGGGCTACACGACCGATGAGACAGGGAAAAACAGCCCAAAAGAGCGTGCAAGAGGTGATAAAGAAAAGAAACTGCTGCGGCTTGTATAATTACATTTAATTTTGAATAGCTACTTACATCCACTTCACCTCTACGCCTGCAAAGGTATGGTATTTTCCCCGCCTCTCCCTTGCACGGATTACAGATAAATGTACCAATATCACCGCTGTGTGACGCAGTGCTCCGATGGTTGCCGTTACTCCGCTGCCGCCTGTATATCCCGGCGCAGCTTCGTCAGGCGTGCCATTTCCTCCCGGCGGGTCATGCGCAGCCAAGCATAGCGCAGGCGGTTGCCCCACCTCCCGGCGGCCTTGTACCAACGGAACGCCCACTTGCCCAGCAGGTATTGTGCCGGGGCGAAAATGAACAGCGTCCACCACGGCAGGGGGGTGAACACGGCGTAGAGGATGGTTTGCAACAGATAAAAGAACGGGAACAGGAACACCGCCCCCAGCACGTAGTCGAACGAGCTAAAGAAGCCATTGTACTGCACGCCCATTTTCTTGCGGATGAAGCCGGGCAGGAAGAACGGGAACAGGTTCAATACGAATCCGCATGCGAACACGGGCGACAGCACCGCCAGCCCCAACCCTTGCAACAACAGCGTGAAAGCATTGCCCGGCCGCTCCAGCGTACTTTCCATCAACTTATGCCCCTCGCGCAGCCGTTTGTATTCCGCACATTGCCCGGCCAGCAGTTCCGCCCGCTCCGGCGCATCGGCTTCCATGGCCACCAGCCGCCCGGCCACCTCCCGCCGCACCCGGAAGCGCGATGCCGGGTCGTCATGCCCATACTGCACCCGCGCCAGCCGCCGGTCGGAAGCATACAGCGCCGTTTCGAACGCCTCGTAATGCCGCTCTGTGGCCAAGTCCACCACCTGCCGGTGCAAGGCGGCTTTCAAGTCGGCCCGCAGGCGGTTGATGGCCACCGCGGGGTTCTCCCGGTACAACGGCATGTAGTCGCTCACCCGCAGCGGCTTGCCATAATCCACAATCACCTCCTCGCCGAAGCGTTCGCGGTTGCTATAGTCAATCCCCACCGGGATGAGGCGGATGTCGTCCCCCGCCGCCATCTGCTCCTGCGCCGTGAAGGCGATTCGGAAGATGCCCTTGGCAAAGGGGCGCAGCTTGCGCTGGTCGCCCTGGTTGCCCTCGGGCATGACGCACAAGGCATTGTGCTGCTCCAGCACTTCGCGGGCCGCCTCGAAGGTGGCATCGTTCTTGCCCAGGTTCTCGTAGCCGTCGCGTATGCGGAAGGCGGGCAATATCTTCAGAAAGCGGAGAGCCTTGGCAAAAAAGCCTTTCTTGAAAATGTCGGAGCGGGCGATGAACGTGTTCGACAACCTGTACGGGGTGCTGGCCAGCACGACCAGCGCGTCCATCAGGGCGTTCTGGTGGTTGGGGGCGAAGATGACGGGACCCCGGCTGGGGATGTTCTCCCTGTCCAGCACGATGAACTTGGAGTAAAAGCTCCGGAACGTTGGATTTACATACCGCCTTCCTATGCGGTAGGAAGGGGTCAATTCGTATATCTTGGGCATGGAACGTTTGTTTCTTCCGACTTGCAAAAGTAATAAGAATTGGCTAAAACGCACAGCCCTTCGGCTCAATCGCGGGAAAATGTGTCTGGAATAAAGGTAAAATGCTAACCCTCCTAAAGCAAAACTTGGGCGGAGTTAAGTGGGATATGTCAAAATCATCCTCTTTACGCACTTTGAGGCTGTCTTTTACTATCTCATCAGCCGTGTAGCCTGCCCGCTCCCTCTTCAGACAGGGAAAAACATATCTAAAATGGTGTACAGCTTGATGATACTTTATAAGTTTATCCACAAAAATAGTTTGAACGATAATGTTTGAGCCCAAACTCCGTTATACCCACAAAAAGGAACACACTCCAAATGGGCAAAATCAAGGAAATAAATTGGCTCCGATGCAGCGGTCTGCATTGGAAAAACGGATACCGCAATGGTTCATCGCACGCCTTCCGGATGCGATGCAAGGCAGTGCTGTTGAAGGCGCAAGGTTTAAGTTCTCCACAAATAGGCGATCGTTTGGACATGAACCGGACGACAGTCAACAATTGGGTGAATCGCTTCGAGGCGGAGGGCATCAAAGGGCTGGCCACCAGGCCCGGCCGTGGACGCAAGCCGATAATCGGCACACAAGACGGGGAGATCATCCGACAGGCCATCGAAAAAGACCGTTCAAGCATATTGTCGGCCAAGGCACAATGGGAGGCCGCAACGGGGGACGGCCTGCGAGGAGACGCTCAGGCGTTTTTTAAGCGCATTGGCGCAAGATTTGGACGTATAAGGAAACGTCCAAAGGGCAAACCCTCGCCGCAACTCTACCGACACAAGCTTGGGGAGCTGCAAGAGCTTGAAAGGCTGTGGTGCAAAGGTTCCATAGACCTTTATTGCGGAGATGAGTCCCATATTTGTGAGCAAGCATACGTGCCATGCGGTTGGAAGTTCCCCAAAGAAGACATTCATGTCCCGTCCCAACGCGGAGCGAGGCTTAACTGTTTCGCCATGATTGACCGCCATTGCAGGACACACTGGTTCATGACAGAGAAAAGCATTGACGCGGATACCATGGTCGGATTCCTCGATAATTTTTCCCTGGGCATTGCATCTTTTTGCCACCGTATTCTCCGCAACTTAACATCGCGGAGATTCTTAAAAGACTCAAAACTGTAAACAAAAATTAGGACGGGTCAGCCGAAATGCGCGGCGGGGCGGCGGCGGATGGCGCAGAATGATTATCTTTGCAAGGTTATTTGATAAAAGATGGAAAACTTCATAGTATCCGCCCGCAAGTACCGCCCCGCCACGTTCGGCTCGGTGGTGGGGCAGTCGGCGCTGACCGCCACGCTCAAGAACGCGATAAAGAACAACCACCTGGCGCACGCCTACCTCTTCTGCGGCCCGCGCGGCGTGGGCAAGACCACCTGCGCGCGCATCTTCGCCAAGACCATCAACTGCCTGCACCTCACGCCCGACTACGAGGCGTGCAACGAGTGCGAGTCGTGCGTGGCCTTCAACGAGGGGCGGTCCTACAACATCCACGAGCTGGACGCGGCCTCGAACAACGGCGTGGACGACATCCGCAGCCTCATCGAGCAGGTGCGCATCCCGCCCCAGGTGGGCCGCTACAGCGTGTACATCATCGACGAAGTGCACATGCTCTCGCAAGGGGCGTTCAACGCCTTCCTCAAGACGCTCGAGGAACCGCCCGCCCATGCCATCTTCATCCTGGCCACCACCGAGAAGCACAAGATAATCCCCACCATCCTCTCGCGCACGCAGATTTACGACTTCAACCGCATCACCATCGCCGACACCGTGGCGCACCTCCGCTACGTGGCGGGCCAGGAGGGCGTGGAGGCCGACGAGAACGCCCTGCACGTCATCGCCCAGAAGAGCGACGGCGGAATGCGCGACGCGCTCTCCATCTTCGACCAGATAGTGAGCTTCAGCGGCAACCGCGTCACCTACCAGGACGTGATAACGAACCTCAACGTGCTGGACTACGAATACTACTTCCGCCTGGTGGACGCCTTCCTCGCGGGCGACGTGAGCCGCTCGCTGCTTATATTCAATGAAATATTGGAAAAGGGCTTCGAGGCGCAGCACTTCGTCGGCGGGCTGGCCGCCCACCTGCGCGACGTGCTGGTGTGCAAGGACCCGCAGACGCTCGTGCTGCTCGAGGTGGGGGCGGACATCCGCGAGCGGTACAAGGAGCAGGCCGCCCGCTGCCCGGCGGACTTCCTCTTCCAGGCCCTGCGCCTGGCCAACGACTGCGACCTCAACTACCGCGCGAGCCGCAACAAGCGGTTGCTGGTGGAACTGATGCTCATCCGCCTGTGCCAGCTGTCCCCTGAAAAAAAAAAGCCGTTAGCCGATGACGGCGCGCCGCCCGCCCTCCGCCC
>CALUML010000115.1 GCA_944321745.1 uncultured Bacteroidales bacterium | reverse complement strand
CCTTTTCCTCTTTTTGTTGACATAAATAACACACGTTTAACTGTTAAAACGTGTGAAGTAAATCTGTAGCATGACAGGATGTCCGGCATTGGTCAAGAATGCATTATGCCCGAAAACAGGCAAATGTTAACAAAGAAACTATAGGACGTTGGGGAATAAACTATAGGAAGATGGTCGGGAAACTAGTAGGGGGTGTTTCAATTGAGAGTGGATAATGGGCAATTGAAAGTGCAAGGGCGGACATGCCTGTAGAGGCAAAATATCTTTCGCCCATTCGTGTTCCAAGGCCAACGGCCTTGTGGCATTCAGCGTAGGGCAACGCCCTACGAACAGAGGCAAGAACCCACCCGCGCTTATCTTATCAGTGAAATCTGCGGCACAAAAATACACAAAATGCCGGAAATGCGATGGTGGAAAAAAGGCATACCCTGCTCTCGCCTTTCGGGCAAGACAAGAGCAGGTGCATCCTGTAGCCCTTCCGGGGCAGCTGCCGATTGGCATTATAAATAATAGGTATAAGCCCCATTCCGTTGCGGTGTCATGATACCGCGCTCCAGTTAAAGGTTTTGTTGCGCATTTTGCGTGGGCGCCGTCCTGGGTCAGGTCGGCTATCTTCAGCTCGAAGGGCAAGCCGCTTTGTGCCGTGCCGTCCAGGTCGCCGGGGTCGCGCAAGCGCAGGTCGACTCCACGCTGGGGATGTAGGTGATGTCTTGCTGCGAATAGTCCATATGCCATGGGGTTGAACCCAAATCGTTCATTAGGCTTTGCTTGATTTATGTTCTTGTGGCAAGCGGTTTCGGGCGGCTTTTCGCGAAAGGCATAGCGGGCTATGTCGAGAGAAAAGGCGGCAAAAAACGCCGTCACAAGACGGAAAGCAGGCAAAGATATTCAACGAATGGTCTAATGACCGATTGGGGTTTAACCCAAATCGGTCATTAGAAAATCGGGCTTTCATTTTGCGTGAAATACGTCATGATTATGGCAATAATTAAGGTGTGCAATGTAAATTTGGGCCATAATAAAGGTTACTATCTTACATTTTGCTCGCAAAAATTTCTAATGACCGATTTGGGTTTAATCATTTTTCCTTGACTCCTCTTTGTTTCGCCTACTGAAAGCCAACAGGGTCACTCCCGTCCCGCCCGAAAACAAAAACATCCACGAACGTGCGGCATCATCCGCAAACCGTCCGTGGATGTCTTTCTGTCAGGAGGTTTTCCTTTCTCCTTTTCCCTTTAACCTTTTCCCTTCCGGCTTCACAGCCGCCATTCTACGCCGTCCTTTGTGTCTTTTATCTCGAAGCCGATAGCGGCGAGTTCGTTGCGTATCCTGTCGCTGGTGGTCCAGTCCTTGTTGCGTTTGGCTTCCATGCGGATGTCCAGCAGCAGGTCCACGGCTTTCTTGTAGGCTTCCAGCCCTGTGCCGAGGCTGTCGGCGGTCTGCAAGCCGAGCAGGTCTTCCACGAAGAGATGGAACACGGATTGCAGTTCGGTCAGGTCGTCGGCGGAGAGGGTCGCCTTGCCGTCGTGCACCAGGTTGACGGCTTTCAGTGCCTCGAACAGGTGAGAGATGACCATCGGCGTGTTGAGGTCGTCGCACATGGCTTCCTCGCATTTCGCGCGCAGCCCCGCCACGTCCACGGACGACTGGGCGGAGGGCTTCAGCTTCTGCAGGCGGGTGTAGCCTTCGAGCAGGCGTTCCAGCCCCTTTTCCGAAGCCTGCAAGGCCTCGTTGCTGAAGTCCACCGTGCTGCGGTAATGTGCCTGGAGGATGAAGAATCGTATCGTCATCGGGGCGTAGGCCTGCGTGAGCAGTTCGTGGTTGCCGGTGAAGAACTCGTCGAGCGTGATGAAGTTGCCCAGCGACTTGCCCATCTTCTGCCCGTTGATGGTTATCATGTTGTTGTGCATCCAGTACTTCACCGAGTCGTGCCCCAGCCCGGCGCACGACTGCGCAATCTCCGCCTCGTGGTGGGGAAAGATGAGGTCCATGCCGCCCCCGTGGATGTCGAACTCCTCGCCGAGGTACTTCGTGCCCATGGCCGAGCATTCCAGGTGCCAGCCGGGGAAGCCCGTGCTCCAGGGCGACGGCCAGCGCATGATGTGTTCGGGCGCGGCTTTCTTCCACAGGGCGAAGTCGATGCTGTGGCGTTTCTCGGACTGTCCGTCCAGCTCGCGGGTGTTCTCGCGCATATCCTCGATGTTGCGGCCCGACAGCACGCCGTAGTGGTGGTCGCGGTTATACTTCTCCACGTCGAAATACACCGACCCTTCGCTTTCGTAGGCATACCCCGCGTCGAGTATCCGCTGCACGAAGGCTATCTGCTCGATGATATGCCCCGAGGCTTGCGGCTCGATGCTGGGCGGCAGCACGTTCAACGCCTCCATGGCCTTGTGGTAGCGGTTCATGTAATACTGCACCACCTCCATCGGTTCCAGCTGTTCCAGGCGGGCTTTCTTGGCCACCTTGTCTTCGCCCTCGTCGGCATCGTTTTCCAGATGGCCCACGTCGGTGATGTTGCGCACGTAGCGCACCTTGTAGCCCAGGTGCGTGAGGTAGCGGTACACGATGTCGAACGTGATGGCCGGGCGGGCGTGCCCCAGGTGGGCATCGCCGTACACCGTAGGGCCGCACACGTACATGCCCACATGCGGGGCGTGCAGCGGTACGAACAGTTCTTTCCTGCGGTGAAGCGTGTTATATATGTATAGTTCCATAGAGTTACGAGTTACAAGTTACGAGTTACAAGTTACGAGCTACGAGCTACAAGTTACGAGCTACGAGTTACGAGCTACGAGTTACAAGTTACAAATAGCGAGGATGCATTGTTCATTGTTAACTGTTAACTGTTCATTGTTAACTGTTCATTGTTCATTGGATTAAAATCCTCTTTCCTTCTTCAGGTAGTCGTAGGCATCCTTCACGGAGCGGAATTTCTCTTCGCCGGCCTTCTTCACGTCCTCGCCCAGGCCGGTGAGCTTGTCGGGGTGGTACTTCATGGCCATCTTGCGGTAGGCCTTCTTGATTTCCTCGTTGGTGGCCGACGGCTCGATGCCGAGGGTCTTGTAGGCCCAGTTCTCGTCCTGCTGCTTGGTGTAGGGCGCACGCAGCGAGTCGAAGTCTGCCGGGCGCACGCCGAATATGCCTGCCACGCGTTGCAGCAAGGCCAGCTCGGCCGCGTTGACCGCCCCGTCGGCATACGCTATCTGGAACAGCAGGTGGAGCAGCTCCAGCTTGGAGGAATAATTCATGTAGCGGTTGATTTGCGCCGCCACGCCCGCCACGTCGATGGGTTGCTTGAGCAGGTTTTTGAGGATGCCCAGGGCTTCCAACGCCCCTTGTTCGCCGAAGTTGGCCACCAGGAAGCGTTTCACCACGTCCAGTTCCGAGCGTTTCGGGTTGCCGTCGGCCTTCATCACGCAGGCGATGAGCACCAGCAGGCTCATTTTGAAGTCGCCCTCGGCGGTGCGGTTCGTGTGGTACGTGCGTCCGCCGTCCTGCGGCTGCACCGCGTCGCTGCTGTCGAACAGCGAGCCGAGCGCAAAGCCGACGAGCGCGCCAATCGGCCCGCCCAGCACCCAGCCGAGGCCTCCGCCTATCCATTTTGCAAATTTTCCCATTGGTGAATGAGTTACAAGTTACGAGCCACGAGTTACAGGTTGACCAACAAGCCCCCTTCAGGGAGTTGGGAGTTTGAGTGGGCAAAAGTACGCATTTTTGCCTAATAAGCGGCACGATGGGACGAAAATCCAAGGCAACCGTGTCGAAGTAAGTAGCTTTGTGGCGTCTCCCATGCCCGGAATAACCGGAATTCCTCGTACCTTTGCACCGGTGGCCAAGGTAAGATGAAGCAGATGGATTATGCCGTTTATGAACATTCGCTGGGCGTGGCGTTGGTGCTGATGCTGTTTTTCGCCGCCTATTTCCTGGCGGGCAAGACGCCCGACAAGCCCCTGTTCGCCCCCTATGTGCGTTCGCGCCGCATCATGGGTGCGGCCTTGCTGGTGCTGTGCGTCAACTACTCGGTCCACTTGTTTGGCAGCCTGCGGTCCCTGCACCCGGGGGCGGCCATTCTGATGAACCTTTCCACCTACTTCCTGGTGTACTGGCTGTTCAGCGCGGCACTAACCGTGCTGCTCGACCGCTTTTACGTGACCCGCAGGCGTTTCTTGCGGCACCTGGCCTGTTGGGGCGCGTTCACCGCCCTGGCCGCCGCCGTCCTCATCGTCGTGCCGCCGGGGGCCGTGCAGCAGGCCGGGCTGGCGTGCCTGGCCTTGTGGCTCCTGGCCTACGGGCTTCGGCTGGCCCGCAGGCTCATCCGCACCTACCGCCGGGCCGTCCGCCTGTGCGACGACACGCATTCCGAGCACATCGCCGCCTACATCCGGTGGATGTCCGTGTTCACCTGGTGGGCGGTCATCTACGGGGTGAGTTGCGGGTTGCTGACGTTCCTGCCCGACCGCTATGTGTTCCTGTGGGTGCTTTCCTCCATCCCGTTCTACATTTACCTGTATTGGTCTTACATGAACTACCTGCTCTTTTACGAGCAGGTGGAAAGCGTCCTGGAGCAGGAGCAGCCCGGCACCGCCGATGCCGCCCCGGCCGCCGACGGGGTGCCGCCCGACATGCCGACCTACCATGCGGACATCCGCAAACGCCTCGGCGCGTGGGTCGGCAGGCAGGGATACACCCGCCCGGGGCTGACCATCGAGGAGCTGGCGGGCGCGCTCGGCACCAATCGCACCTACCTGGCCGCCTACATCAAGTCCACCTACCACGCCTCGTTCCGCGAATGGATTGCCGGGCTCCGCATCGAGTATGCCAAGCAGATGCTGGTGCGGCATCCCGAGCTGACCGTGGCCGCTGTCTCGGAGGCTTCGGGATTCCTTTCGCTGAGCTATTTCACCAAAATCTTTGCCGAAAAGGAGGGATGCCCGCCCTCCAAATGGCGCAAGACCGCCCGGGAGTGATGGGGCACCTTCTCCCCGCCTGTCATACTCCTCCGGCACTTCGTGCCACCTCCCCTATCTTAGGGGAGGAATTTTAGTTACTCTATTCGCGAGGTTTCCGCGAAAGCCTCGGCAAACAAGACATTTCTCATTCCTCCCCTAAGATAGGGGAAGTGGCACGAAGTGCCGGAGGAGTATGACAGAGGAAGTACCTCGTGCAGCGGGAGGAGGAAGTTTTTGCTCTATCCGCAACTTTTTGCTCTATCCGCAAAAGTTGGCTCGCGGTGTTGGCTTGCCGGGCTTTTGTGCTTACTTTTGCCTTGCCCCGGCATGGGGCGAAGCATCGTTTACCCTAATATTTGCACGACATGAAACGGTTTCTTCTTTGCACGGCCATCGCCCTCGCGGCGGTGACGACCGCTCAACCACAGAGCGCGCACGACCACGCCGACGGGTGGACTCCCCTCCCGGCAAGCGGCGACACGATTGGAACGGGTTCGACGGACGAACACCCGGCCTTGTATTACCTCACCGGCGACACCCGGCTGGAAGCCGACCTCGTCATTGCCGACAGCGCGGTGGTCACCCTCTGCCTGAACGGCTACCAACTCACCGGCACGGGGCAGAACCCGGTCATCCGCGTGCGCTCCGCCCGGCTCACGGTGTGCGACTGCCGGGAGGGGAGCGATGCCCCGGAATGCCAGCACCCGTATTATAAGAACGGGGAAGGGCTGTTCGTGTTCGACGACGGCACGGACGAGTGGGACAGCCAGCACGCGGCCGCCGAAGACACCGGCGTGATAGCGGGCGGCGTGATTACCGGCGGCTGGAGCGAAGGGCTGGACAGCGTCTTTAACTACGGTGGCGGCATTGACCTGCGGTGGGGCAGCCTCACGCTCGAGAGCGGCACGATAGCCGGCAACCAGGCCAACAGCGCCATCAACACAGAATATACCGGGGGCGGCGGCATCAGCCTCTACGAGGGAGAGGCCGTCATCAACGGCGGGCAGGTGGCGGGCAACACCTCGGCTGCCCGGGGCGGGGGAATATACGCCGCCGGCTCCCTGACCCTGAACGGGGGCAGGATATGGGGCAACAAAGCCTACCAAGGCGGCGGCATCTTCACCTCGTCGCAAGCCGGGGTGGTGGTGATGAACGGCGGGGAAGTGGCGGATAATACCGCAGACTGGAGCGGTGGCGGGGTCATGGCCTACCTCCTCTCCCGGTTCACGCTGAACGACGGCCTGATTGCGGGCAACATGGCAGATGGGAGCGGCGGCGGCCTGTATGCTTCCCAAACGCAATCCTGCATCCTGAACGGCGGTGTCGTCATGAACAACAACGGCTTGTTCGGAAGTGGCGTGATGGTTGCCGCCGGGGACTTCTTCACCGTGACGGGCGGCACCATTGTCGACAACGTAACTCCGCCCGAATACCAGCATTGGGGGACTGGAGACATTTATATCGACCGTTATAGTGGTACTTTCATAGGACTGTCTGTTACGGGTGGATACATAGGTACCATCGAGGTGGACGAGACATATGGTAACCATATCATCGAAGGGGGCTTCTTCGCGGAAACGCCCGCGTCGAACCTTCTGGCGGAGGGCTGCATCACTGTGCCGGTGGGCGAGGGCGTGGCGGGCTACCGCGAGGGCTTCGCCCATGCCGTGTACAAGCCGGATACGGCCACGGCGGGCATCGTGTCGAACTTCGTGCCCGGCAGCCCGGTGTACGACCGCGCCCCGATAGAGGAGGGCATCGACTTCACCGCCGGGGGCGTGCCCGACAGCCTCCACGTGCTGTACGCCCACCGCACGGACACCGCCGCGCCGCTCGCCTACGGCCTGCCGACGGACGCGGGGACGTACCACATCACGGCCACCCTGCTGCACAACGACAACCGGCGGCACTACGGCCAGACGCCGTTCGACATCACCATTGCCAAGGCGGAATGGGACGGCGAGCGGAACGCGGAGGGCACCGTCGCCGCCGGGCATAGCGACTCGCTCGCCTTGCCCGCCATCCCCGAAGGGGCTTACTACGGCACGCCCTCGGGCGACCCCCGCATCCTCGACCTGCGCATTGCCGACGGCTACCTGCACTACACGGGCGGCAGCGGCATCGAGCCGGGCGGGAGCTACACGCTGGTCGTGCCCGTGGGCGAAGGGGTGAACTACCACATCTATGCCATCGTCGTGCAGCTCACCGGCTTCGGCACGAGCGGCGTGCCGTCGGCTGACGGACCATCGCTCCGCATTACCACCACCGGCGGCCAGCTGCACATAGCTGGCTCGGACGAGCGGGCGACCGTCTACGACCTGCACGGGCGGCAGGTGTACCAGGGCTTCGACCGCACGATCGGCCTGCCCGGCGGCGTGTACATGGTGCGCGTGGGGAGCGAGGGGAGGAAGGTCATAGTACATCCCTGAGTCAACCCATAAGTCAACCCCTAAATCCCCTAAAGGGGACTTGTGCGTAGCTGCTTCGGGGCTCCCGGGGGAGGGGTGAAGCCGAACGAGCCGTTCGACGAAACCGAACGGCTCGTTCAAAGCCATCGAACGGCTCGTTCGACGCGTTTGAACGGCTCG
>CALUML010000114.1 GCA_944321745.1 uncultured Bacteroidales bacterium | reverse complement strand
GGGGGGGGGGGGGGGGGGGGGGGGGGGGGGGGGGGGGGGGGGGGGGGGGGCGGCGTGGGGGGGGGGGGGGGGGGGGGGGGGTTACATCCCCGCCAGGTAGCGCTCGGCCTCGATGGCGGCCTGGCATCCGGAGGCGGCGGCGGTGACGGCCTGGCGGTAGTGGGGGTCGGCTGCGTCGCCTGCGGCGAAGATGCCGGGGAGCTTGGTGCGGGGCGTGCCGGGGGTGGTGAGGAGGTAGCCGGCCTCGTCGGTGGGGAGCCAGGGGCGGAAGACCTCGGTGTTCGGGTGGTGGCCGATGGCCAGGAAGAGGCCGTCGATGGGCAGATCCACGTCGACATCGCCCCTGGGGGTGTGGCGCACGAGGCGTGCTCCTTCGACGAACTTCTCGCCGTAGAGGCCGCGCACTTCGTGCTGGTAGAGTATCTCGATGTTGGGGGCGGAGGTCACGCGCTGCTGCATGATTTGGGAGGCGCGGAGGTGGGGCTTGCGCACCACGAGGTACACCTTGGAGGCGAGGTGCGAGAGGTAGGAGGCTTCCTCGCAGGCGGAGTCGCCGCCGCCGACGACGGCCACCGTCTTCTTGCGGTAGAAGAAGCCGTCGCACGTGGCGCAGGCCGACACGCCCGCCCCGGCGTATTTCTGCTCGTCGGGCAGGCCGAGGTACTTGGCGCTGGCTCCGGTGGCGATGATGACGGTGTCGGCCTCGACGGTGTCCGTGCCGTCGACGGTGACGGTGTAGGGGCGGCGCGAGAAGTCGACCGCGGTGACGTTGCCGCTGCGGATGTCGGCGCCGTAGCGTTGGGCCTGGAGGCGCATCCGTTCCATGAGTTCGAAGCCGTTGACCGGCTCGGGCTGGCCGGGGAAGTTCTCGATGTCGGTGGTGATGGTGAGCTGTCCGCCGGGCTGCATGCCGGCGTAGAGCACGGGGGCGAGGTTGGCTCGTCCGGCGTAGATGGCCGCCGTGTAGCCCGCCGGGCCCGAGCCGATGATGAGGCATTTGAAATGTTCCATAAACAGTGATTAGTGTTTAGTGATTAGTGATTAGTTTGCTACGAGCTACAAGCTACAAGTGCCTTGCGGGATGTAGCGGAAGCCTCAGAGCATACGACTTGTAGCTCGTAGCTTGTGGCTAATTTGCTATCTCAAGTCGTTCACATACACGCCGGGGTGGGCGGCGGGGTCGAAGGTGAAGGTGCTGTCGGGCACGTCGTCCGCCCAGGCGGTGCCGGCCGTGCGCAGGACGAGGGTGGTGCCGTCCGCCATCTCGGCCCGCATGTAGCGGGGGAGGCGGGCGGCCTCGTCGAGGTGCAGCACGATGAGGCGGAAGTCCGACTGCCCGCTGCCCTTGGGGCGCATCTCGATGGCGAGCGTGCCGGGCTGCGGGGGGGCGACGTAGGCGATGTCGCTCAGTATGTAGTACTTTTGCAACAGCACGAGGGGGCTTATCGTGGCCAGGTCGTCGGCGTAGGGTTCGGTCACGGTCACTTCGCCTGCGGCTTCGGTGTATGTCCACAGGGTGGTGCCGTCGAAGCGCACGCTTATGCCTTCCAGGTCGATGGCGGCGCGGTTGCCTTGCAGGGTGAAGGTGCCTGCCTGCTCCTGCGGCACGGGTTGCCCGGCGGCGGTGAGGTCAAGGTCGAGGGTGAACGTGCCGCGCATGGCCTGCCGTTCGATGCGTTGGATGAAGGCGTGCACCGCGTCGGCCGCCGGTTGGGGCTGGGCGAAGGCGGGCAGTACATATAATAATAGTACCACCCCCAACCCCCTGAAGGGGGCTTTGGGGCGGCGTGCGTGGGCAGGGGTCATTATTACCCCCAACCCCCTAAAGGGGGCTTTGGGGCGGCGTGGCGGGGTAGGGGTCATTATTACCCCCAACCCCCTAAAGGGGGCTTTGGGATGGTCGTGGGTAGTTGTCATACCTTTATTTATTTCATACTTTTAATCCCCCTTTAGGGGGCAGGGGGTGGCCAGGGGGGTGCTACAGCGACTCCAGCAGCTTCTCCAGGCTGTACTCGTCCATGATGAGCACCTGCCGTCCCTTGCTGCCGTTGTTGGGGCTGACGATGCCGGCGGCTTCCAGCTGGTCGCTGATGCGCCCGGCGCGGTTGTAGCCGATGCCGAAGGTGCGTTGTATGGCCGAGGTGCTGCCTTGCTGCTGTGCCACCACCCAGCGTGCTATCTCGTCGAACATGGGGTCGCGCTTGTCCAGGCTGTTCACTGCCGAGCTTTCGCCCTCGCCGCCGCCTTCCGGCTCGTAGTCGGGCAGCTCGTAGGCGCAGGGGTATGCCTGCTGGCGGCTGATGTGGTTGACGATGTTCTCCACTTCGGGCGTGTCCACGAAAGCGCACTGCACGCGCACCACGTCGCTGCCTCCGGAATAGAGCAGGTCGCCGCGCCCCACGAGCTGCTCGGCCCCGTTGGCGTCGAGGATGATGCGCGAGTTCATGCCCGAGTCCACCTTGAAGGCGATGCGCCCCGGCACGTTGGCCTTGATGATGCCCGTGATGATGTTGGACGAGGGGCGTTGCGTGGCCAGTATCATGTGCATGCCCACGGCGCGTGCCTTTTGCGTGATGCGTGCGATGGGCATCTCCACCTCCTTGCCCGCCACCATGATGAAGTCGCCGAACTCGTCGATCACGATGACGATGTAGGGCAGGTAGCGGTGTCCGTTCTCGGGGTTCAGCTCGCGGTTGACGAACTTCTCGTTGTACTCCACGATGTTGCGGCAGTGTGCCTTCATGAGCAGGGCGTAGCGGTTTTCCATCTCCACCACCAGGGAGTTGAGGGTCTTGATTACCTGGGTGGAGTCGGTGATGATGATGTTGTCCTCGTCGGGCATCTTGGCCATGTAGTGCTTTTCCAAAGCGGCGTAGATGTTGAACTCCACCATCTTGGGGTCCACCAGGACGAGCTTCAGCTGCGAGGGGTGCTTCTTGTAGAGCAGCGAGGTGATGATGGCGTTCAGGCCCACGGACTTGCCTTGCCCCGTTGCGCCCGCCACGAGCAGGTGGGGGGCTTTGGCGAGGTCGAACATGAAGACCTCGTTCGTGATGGTGCGCCCCAGGGCCACGGGCAGGGCGAACTTGGATTCCTCCGTGAACTTCTTCGAGGCGATGACCGAGTGCATGGACACGATTTGCGGCTTTTCGTTGGGCACCTCTATCCCGATGGTGCCTTTGCCCGGTATGGGGGCGATGATGCGGATGCCCTTGGCGGCCAGGCTCAGCATGATGTCCGACTCCAGGTTGCGTATCTTCGAGATGCGGATGCCCGCCTCGGGCACGATTTCGTACAACGTGATGGTGGGTCCCACGGTGGCCTTGATGGAGGTGATTTCGATGCCGTAGTTGCGCAGCGCGGATACGATTTTGTCCTTGTTGGCGTTCTGCTCGTCCATGTCGATGACCGGTGCGTTCTCGTTGGGGTAGGTCTTCAGCAGGTCGAGCGTGGGGAACTGGTAGTGCGACAGGTCGAGCGTGGGATCGTATTTGCCCAGGGTCTGCACGTTGTAGCCCGGCTTGGCCGCTTCCGTGTCCTGCGGGGTGTCCATTTGCAGTTCCATGTCGGGGGGGGCGGATGCGTCTCCGGGCTGGTCGGCGGGTTGGTCGCCGGGGGCGGCCTGCACGATGAAGCCGTCTTCGCCGTCCGGGGCGGGTTCGTCGGGGATGAGGGGTTCGTCCTCCCCTTCTTCGGGCTGGTCGGGGTCGGCTTCTTCGTGTCCTTCATCCTCTCCTTCCACCCATTCCCCGGGCACGATTTCCATGCCCACGGCCACGGCATCCTGCGGCTTGGGTGTTTTCGCTTTCCGTTTGAAAAGGCCTTTTATAAAAGGAATGGTGCCCCGGAACGACACCAGGCAATAGAGCAGCAGCACGCCCAGCAGCAGCATGAGGGTGCCCGGCACGCCGATGTAGGAGGTGAGCCAGCGGCTGACGGCATCGCCGTGCTGCCCGCCGGGCGAGAAGAACAGCACGTCCTGCAACAGCGGCGAGAGGGTGAAGCCCAGGAACACCGAGCCCCACACGAGCCAGAAGAAGCAATGGAAAAAGGTGCGCACGATGGGCGTGCGGCGCACGTTGACCAGCCGCAGCCCCACGGCGGTGAAGAACCACACGCCCGCAAACACCGGCAGGCCAAACCACCGGTTGATGCACCACTCGGCCATGCAGGCTCCCGTCACGGAGGTCCAGTTCTGGATTTCGTCGCGCATGCCCTTCAGTTCGCTCCAAGGCACGTCCAGCTTGCTTTGGTCGGCGGCACCCGTGAAGAAGTAGGAGACGAACGACAGGCTGACGTAGAGCATGGCCAGCAGCAGGAACAGTCCTGCGGCGTAGCGGGTGCGTTCGTCGCGTGCCAGGCTGCGGGCTTTGTCCACCCATGCGGAGACGTTCCACTGCCGGGCGGGGCGTTCCGGGCGGGGCGTGTTGCCGGGTGCTTCCGGCCGGTGGTTGCTTGCCTGGGTTTTCTTAATCGGTTTTCTGGGAGCCATAGGGCGTTTATTCTGTATGTTGTCTGATGCGAAGTGCAAAAATAGGAAAAAACGTGCGCTTCGGGAGCATCTTTTGTTATAAATTTGCGGCGTGCCTGCGGGGGTGCAGCCGCGTCAGTGCGGAAGTGCAGCCGCGTCAGTGCGGAAATTGAATTGCGTCAGTGCGGAAATTTTCTTCCGTAAGCAGATAAGTGGACGAGTAAACGAGTGGACGAGTAAACGATTCCGCAATATCACGGTTCCGCGATTTCACCAATTAAGATTATGAATAAGGAAGAACGTTACGCGCACATCCTCGGCTGGTTTGCCGAGCATGTGCCGGTGGCCGAGACGGAGTTGCACTACGACAGCCCGTTCGGCCTCCTGGTGGCCGTCATCCTGTCGGCGCAGTGCACGGACAAGCGGGTGAACATGGTGACTCCCCGCCTGCTGCACGACTATCCCACCGCCGAGGCCATGGCCGCCGCCACGCCGGAGGTGATTTATGAATACATCAAAAGCGTGTCCTACCCCAACAACAAGGCCAAGCACCTGGTGGGCATGGCGCGGAAGCTGCAGGAGGACTTCCACGGCGAAGTGCCCGACAGCGTGGACCTGCTCCAGACCTTGCCGGGCGTGGGGCGCAAGACGGCCAACGTGATAGCCTCGGTGGTGTACAACCAGCCCACGATGGCCGTGGACACGCACGTGTTCCGCGTGTCGGAACGCCTGGGGCTGACCACAGGTTCCAAAAGCCCGCTCCAGACCGAGCGCGAGCTGACCGCCCACATTCCCCGCGAGCTTGTCCCCAAGGCGCACCACTGGCTCATCCTGCACGGGCGGTACACCTGCCTGGCCCGCCGCCCCAAGTGCGGCGAGTGCGGCCTGCGGCCGTGGTGCCGCTACGCGGGTGTACAGGAAAAGTAGGGGCACACGGAATACACGGATACAACGGATTTACACGGATAGAAAATCAACAGTCAGCGGTCAATAGTGCCGCATTGGGACAATCCGTGTAAATCCGTTGCATCCGTGTATTCCGTGTGCCTTTATTCTTCCTGTGAGGCTATCCCCATCAGCCGGCTGATGTACTTGCCGATGATGTCGAACTCCAGGTTGACCCGCGTGCCCGCCTGGATTTTGTGGAAGTTGGTGTGCTCGTAGGTGTAGGGAATGATGGCCACCTGGAACGAGTGATCCGTGGGGTTGCACACGGTGAGGCTCACGCCGTTGACCGTCACCGAGCCTTTGTCCACGGTGAGGTAGCCGCGCCGCGCCATTTCCGGGTCGGCTTGGTACTCAAAGGTGTACCGCCAGCTGCCGTCCTCCTCCGCCACGTCGGTGCAGGTGGCTGTCTGGTCCACGTGTCCCTGCACGATGTGGCCGTCCAGCCGCCCGTTCATCATCATGCTGCGTTCCACGTTCACCTTGTCGCCCACGTGCAGGTCGCCCAGGTTGCTGCGGTCCAGCGTCTCCTGGATGGCGGTTACGGTGTACGTGCCTTCGCCCTTGCGCACCACGGTGAGGCATACGCCGTTGTGCGCCACGCTTTGGTCTATCTTCAATTCGCCCGCAAACGAGCAGGCCAGGGTGATGTGCAGGTTTTCCTGCTCCCTTTCCAACGCGACAACCTGTGCCGCTTCTTCTACAATTCCTGAAAACATCTTGTGTTATTTACTATTTGACAATTTACAATTTACTATTGTTTGTACGCAAAGACGGTTTGTTTGTACGCAAAGACGGAAAGACGCGAAGGACATATATTATTGTATGTATGGGCAAGCAATCCGTTTCTTCGTGCCTTTGCGTACTGAAAAAACATTCTTCGCGTCTTTGCGTCTTAACGTACTGAAGAATCGTAGCGTACTCACGTTCTCGCCACGCTCTTCACGCCTTTCACTTGTTTTATTTTCTTGCAAATGGCCTCCAGGTCCTTGGTGTCGGTCACCATGAGGGTGATGTTGCCTTGGAAGAGGCCCGCGTTCGAGTCGATGGAGATGGAGCGCAGCAGCATGTTCTTCTCCTTGGAGATGAGCGAGGTGATGTTGGCCACGATGCCGATGTCGTCGTGCCCCACGATGCGCAGCGTGATGGGGTAGAGCGACCCGGCCGCCTTGCCGCTCCACCGCGCCTTGATGATGCGGTAGCCGAAGCGGGCGATCATCTGCGGGGCGTTGGGGCAATCCTTGCGGTGTATCTTGATGCCGCCGTTGATGGACACGAAGCCGAACACATCATCGCCGTAAATGGGGTTGCAGCACTTGGCCAGCTTGTAGTCCACGTGCTTCAGGTCGGCTCCGATGATGAGCACGTCCTCTTTCGCGTCGGTCACTTCCGGCCCGGGGGCGGTGTACAACTCCGCGCTTTTCGTCTCGGCGTCGGCGGTGCCCTCGTGCTTGTCGGCGATGGCCTGGTAGGCATCGCGCACGGTGTGCAGGTCCAGTTTGCCATGCGCCACGTCCTGGTAAAGGTCGCTCACCGTCTTGTAGCCTAATTTCTTGGCCGTGCGCGACAGGTTGCCGTCGTCCAGGTCCACCTTCCAGTTCTTGAACCGCCGCATGAGCGTCTCGCGGCCAATCTCCGCGTCCTTGTATTCCACCTCCTTCAGGGCCTGGCGTATCTTGGTCTTGGCCTTGGAGGTGCTCACGATGTCCAGCCACGAGCGGTTGGGTTTCTGCGTGGGCGAGGTGAGTATCTCCACCTGGTCGCCGTTGGCCAGCGGCTGCTTGATGGGCACGTTGCGTCCGTTGACCTTCGCCCCCACGCACCGGCAGCCCAGCTCGGAGTGGATGTGGAAGGCGAAATCGAGCACCGTGGCGCCCTTGGGCAGCTTGTGCAGGTCGCCGCCGGGGGTGAACACGAACACCTCCTTGTCGTACAGGTTGAGCTTGAACTCGTCCATGAAGTCGATGGCGTTCAGCTCGGGGTTCTCCAGTATCTCGCGGATGCTTCGCAGCCATTCGTCCATGCCCGTCTCGCCTTGGATGCCTTTGTATTTCCAGTGGGCGGCGAGGCCTTTTTCGGCCACTTCGTCCATGCGCTTGGTGCGTATCTGCACCTCCACCCACTTGCCTTGCGGGCCGATGACGTTGGTG
>CALUML010000113.1 GCA_944321745.1 uncultured Bacteroidales bacterium | reverse complement strand
GCCAACGCCCCGCCACAGTGTGACAAAAACTTGTCATACTTATGGCAACACGCCGCCACAAGCACACCCCGCCCCGCCAAGCCCCCGCCCCCCCGGGCCGCAATACCGCAAAAAAAACGCCCGGATATTTTCCCCATTCCGCATTAAAACGTATCTTTGTGGAGTTTTTCTGAAAAATGACCAACCGCTACGAAGAAACACTGGCCGCCTTCGAAGGCAAGCTGCAACGGCTCACGGCCGAGCACCGGTCATTGAAAGAGCAGAACGCACGCCTGCGCGAAGACCTGGACAGGAAACAGGCCGAACTCATGCAGGCACACAAAGCCCTGCTCGACCTCCAGGAAAACTACGACCACCTGCGCATGGCCCGCTATCTGAACGTCTCCCCTCGGGAACGCCGGATAACCAGGCAATACATCGACAGGCTGGTGCGGGAAATAGACCGATGCCTGGCTCTTTTGAACGAATGAACGGAGAGCGCATGAAAGAGGACAAGTTCAAGATACACGTCAACGTAGGAGGCTTCCGCCTGCCGCTCGACATCAGCCGCGACGAAGAAGCCATATACCGCGACGCCGAAAAAACGGTCAACGCCCTGCTGGCACGCTACCAGCAACGCCACGACCAACGCTCGGCCGAAGAAATCTTCATGCTAACGGCCTACCAGCTGGCAGTAGCCCTGCAAAGGCAGGCCCGCCACACCTCCGCCGACCCCGTGGAACGCAAGCTCCGGCAACTCTCCGAGGAAGTGGACCGCCTCCTCTCCGAGTGACCCACGGGCCCCGCGCATCGGCAACGTTTCCCGCATCCCCACCCGCACCGGGCACACCGCCCCGCGCGCGGCGGGATGCGTTTTTTTTATACATATAAAAGAAGAACAAACATAAGACAAACAAGTATTAACCCCTTTTAAAACAAACCTCATGATACTGACAATCATAGTGGGCGTCGCAGCCCTGCTGGCAGGAGCCGGCGGGTGCTACGCCGTGTTCAAAATCAACGAGAAGAAAGCGCAGGAAGAGCGCAAGCAGGAACTCGAACTGCTCAAGCAGAAGAAAATGATCGAGGCCAAGGAACGCTTCATCGCCCTCAAAGCCGAGCACGAGCAACAAGTGCAGCAACGCAACGCCAAGCTGCAAGCCGCCGAAAGCAAACTGCAACAACGCGAGCTGCAACTCAACCAACGCCACAGCGAGCTCCAGCGCAAGGCCAACGAAAACGAAGCCGCGCGCGAAAACCTCGACCGGCAGCTCGCCCTGCTCGAAGGCAAGGAACGCGAGCTCGAAGCCGCCCACCGGCAGGTGCAGGAACAACTGGAGACCGTCTCCGGCCTCTCCGCCGAGCAGGCCAAGGAACAACTGGTGGAATCCCTGAAGGACGAAGCCAAGACCGCCGCCATGTCCTACATCAACGACATCATGGAAGAAGCCAAGATGACCGCCAACAAGGAGGCGAAGAAAATCGTCATCAAAAGCATCCAGCGCGTGGCCACCGAAACAGCCATCGAGAACTCCGTCACCGTCTTCCACATCGACTCCGACGAGATGAAGGGCCGCATCATAGGCCGCGAAGGGCGCAACATCCGCGCACTCGAAGCCGCCACCGGCGTGGAAATCATCGTCGACGACACCCCCGAGGCCATCGTCCTCTCCGCCTTCGACCCCGTGCGCCGCGAGATAGCCCGACTCTCCCTCCACCAGCTCGTCACCGACGGGCGCATACACCCCGCCCGCATCGAGGAAGTGGTCAACAAGGTGCGCAAACAAGTGGAAGAAGAAATCATCGAAGTGGGCAAGCGCACCACCATCGACCTCGGCATCCACGGCCTGCACCCCGAGCTCATCCGCCTGGTGGGCAAGATGAAATACCGCTCCTCCTACGGGCAGAACCTGCTCCAGCACGCCCGCGAAACGGCCAACCTCTGCGCCACCATGGCATCCGAACTCGGGCTGAACGCCAAGAAGGCCAAACGCGCCGGCCTGCTGCACGACATCGGCAAGGTGCCCGACGACGAACCGGAACTGCCGCACGCCATCCTCGGCATGCGCCTGGCCGAAAAGTACAAGGAAAAACCGGATATCTGCAACGCCATCGGCGCGCACCACGACGAGGTGGAAATGGACACGCTCATCGCCCCCATCGTGCAGGTGTGCGACGCCATCTCGGGCGCACGCCCGGGTGCACGCCGCGAAATCGTGGAAGCCTACATCAAGCGGCTCAACGACTTGGAAAACCTCGCCCTCTCCTATCCCGGCGTGCTGAAGACCTACGCCATCCAGGCGGGGCGCGAGCTGCGCGTCATCGTGGGGGCTGACAAGATTGACGACAAGGCGACGGAAATGCTGTCGTTCGACATCGCCAAGAAGATACAGGACGAAATGACCTATCCCGGCCAGGTGAAGATCACGGTCATCCGCGAGACCCGCGCCGTGAGCTACGCCAAATAAGCACGGCATCATGCATCTCAAGCAACCCTGCGGACAACGGCACGTCCGCAGGGTTGCCTGTTTATATTTACCCGCCGAGCGGGATGCCATTTAAGGCAAATTGTTTACCTTTGCACACCCTATACATTATATTATATAGATAGATTATGGAATACAACTTCAAGGATATCGAGCAGAAGTGGCAACGCTACTGGAAGGAGCATGGTTCGTACAAGACCGGCATACGCCCCGACCGCCCCAAGTATTACGTGTTGGACATGTTCCCCTACCCCTCGGGCGCGGGGTTGCACGTGGGGCATCCGCTGGGCTACATCGCCTCCGACATCTACAGCCGCTACAAACGCCTGAAAGGCTTCAACGTGCTGCACCCCATGGGCTACGATGCCTACGGGCTGCCCGCCGAGCAGTACGCCATACAAACGGGGCAGCACCCCGCCATCACCACCGAGCAGAACATCCGCCGCTACCGCGAGCAGCTGGACAAGATAGGCTTCTCGTTCGACTGGAGCCGCGAGGTGCGCACCAGCGACCCCGCCTATTACAAGTGGACGCAATGGGCATTCATCCAAATGTTCAACTCCTACTACTGCCACGACCGGCAGCAGGCACGCCCCATTGCGGAGCTGGTGCAACGCTTCGAGGCACAAGGCAGCGCGGGGCTGAACGTGGCCTGCACGGAAGAACGGTCGTTCAGTGCGGCGCAGTGGAAGGCCATGACCGAACGCGAGCGGCAGGAAACGCTGATGAACTACCGCATCGCCTACCTGGCCGACACGATGGTGAACTGGTGCCCGCAGCTGGGCACGGTGCTGGCCAACGACGAGGTGGTGAACGGCGTGTCCGAACGCGGGGGCTACCCGGTGGAGCAGCGCAAGATGCGGCAGTGGTGCCTGCGCGTGTCCGCCTACGCCCAACGCCTGCTCGACGGGTTGGAAACGATTGACTGGACCGACTCGCTCAAGGAGACGCAACGCAACTGGATAGGCCGCAGCGAAGGGGCGGAAATGCGGTTCAAGATAAAAGGGTCGGACGTGGAGATGAACATCTTCACCACGCGGGCCGACACGTTGTTCGGCGTAACGTTCATGGTGCTCGCGCCCGAAAGCGACTACGTGAACGCGCTCACCACCCCCGAACAGCGTCCCGCCGTGCAGGCCTACCTCGAAGCCACCAAGAAGCGCACCGAACGCGAACGCCAGGCCGACAAGAAGGTGTCGGGCGTGTTCACCGGTTCGTATGCCATCAACCCGCTGAGCGGCCAGGAGATACCCGTGTGGGTGAGCGACTACGTGCTGGCCGGTTACGGCACGGGGGCCATCATGGCCGTGCCCGCACACGACAGCCGCGACTACGCCTTTGCCCGCCACTTCAACCTGCCCATCATCCCGCTGATTGAAGGGTGCGACGTGAGCGAAGAAAGCTTCGATGCCAAGGAAGGCATCATGATGAACTCCGGCTTCCTCAACGGGCTGACCGTGCCCGAAGCCATACGCCGCGCCAAGGAATACGTGCGCGAGCAAGGCATCGGGCACGTGAAGGTGAACTACCGCCTGCGCGATGCCATCTTCAGCCGCCAACGCTATTGGGGCGAGCCTTTCCCGGTATATTACAAGGACGGTATGCCCTACATGCTGCCCGAAGCGTGCCTGCCCGTCGAGCTGCCCGAAGTCACCAAATTCCAGCCCACCGCCACGGGCGAGCCTCCGCTGGGACACGCCACCCGCTGGGCATGGAACGAAAAGGAACAGAAGATTGTGGACACAAGCGAAATAGACCACGTGAACGTGTTCCCCCTCGAGCTGAACACCATGCCGGGGTTCGCAGGCTCGTCGGCGTACTACATACGCTACATGGACCCGCACAACGACCGCGCACTGGTGAGCCGCGAAGCCGACGAATACTGGCGCAACGTCGACCTGTACATCGGCGGCACGGAACACGCCACCGGGCACCTCATCTACAGCCGCTTCTGGAACAAGTTCCTTTTCGACCTCGGCCTCGTGTGCGAAGAAGAGCCTTTCAAGAAGCTCATCAACCAAGGCATGATACAGGGGCGGAGCAACTTCGTGTACCGCATCAACGGCACGAACACCTTCGTGTCGCTCGGCCTGAAAGACCAGTACGACACCACCCCGCTGCATGTGGACGTGAACATGGTGAGCAACGACGTGCTCGACCTCGACAAGTTCAAGGCCTGGCGACCCGAATTTGCCAACGCCGAGTTCCTGCTCGAAGACGGCAAATATGTGTGCGGCTGGGCGGTGGAAAAGATGTCCAAGTCCATGTTCAACGTGGTGAACCCCGATGACATCGTGGAACGCTACGGGGCGGACACCCTGCGCCTGTATGAAATGTTCCTCGGTCCGCTGGAACAGTCGAAGCCCTGGGACACAAACGGCATAGACGGCGTACACCGCTTCCTGAAACGCCTGTGGGGGCTGTTCTACGACCGCGAAGGCAACCTGCTCGTAAGCGACGAGCCTGCCACGGCGGAAGAGTTGAAGTCGCTGCACAAGACCATCAAGAAGGTGGAATACGACATCGAGCACTTCTCGTTCAACACCTCGGTGTCGGCGTTCATGATATGCGTCAACGAGCTGTCGGGTCTGAAATGCAGCAAGCGCGCCGTGCTCGAGCCGCTCATCATCACGCTCGCACCGTTCGCCCCGCACATGGCCGAGGAACTGTACCACGCGCTGGGCAACGAGACTTCGGTGCTTGATGCGGCCTTCCCCGCCTACGACGAAAAGTACCTGGTGGAAGCCACGAAAAAGTACCCCATCTCGTTCAACGGCAAGGTGCGCTTCTCGCTCGACTTCCCCGCCGGCTGGAGCAAGGAAGAAGTGGAACAAGCCGCCCTCACCCACGAACAGACGCAAAAGTACTTGGACGGCAAAGCGGTCAAAAAAGTCATCGTGGTACCGGGCAAAATAGTTAACATTGTGCTGTAGCAAGTCAATAGTTCCCTAACGCGACAACGCCATGACACCCATTTTGAAACAATTCTACTGGAAGGACTACCTGAACATCACCCTCGGGCTGGTGCTCTACGCCATCGGGCTTATCGGTTTTATCAAGCCCGGCGAAGTGGTCACCGGCGGCCTCACGGGCATCACGCTGCTCATCGAGTACGGCACCAACGGGCGCATCCCCTTGCAGTATTCCTATTTCCTTATCAATGTGGCGTTGCTGGCTGCAGCGTTGAAGATATTGGGACTCAAGTTCCTGCTAAAGACCATCTACAGCGTCATCATGCTCACCCTGCTCATCACCGTGGCGCGGCAGTTCATCACCGAACCGCTCATCCCCGACGAACCCATCATGTCCGCCATCATCGGCGGCATGATGTGCGGGGCGGGCATTGGGCTGGTGTTCAACGCCAACGGCAGTACGGGCGGCACGGACATCATTGTCGCCGTCATCAACAAGTACAAGAACATCGCTTTCGGACGGGGCATGATGCTGTGCGACTTCATCATCATCTGCTGCTCGTACATCGTGTTCCAAGACTTCATCAAAATCGTGCACGGCCTCATCGTCATGGGCGTGATGACCTACACCATCGACCTGGTGATAAACGGCTTCCGCCAGTCGGTGCAGTTCCTCATCTTCTCGAAGAAGTACGACGTGATAGCCGATGCCATCAACAACGAGTTACACCGCGGCTGCACGGTGCTCGACGGCACGGGGTGGTACTCCAAGCAACCCACCAAAGTCATCGTATTGCTGGCGCGCCGCTCGGAGGCGGCGGGCATCTTCCGCATGATCAAGTCCATCGATGAACACGCGTTCATCTCACAAAGCGTGGTGCGCGGCGTGTGGGGCGAGGGCTTCGACCCCATCAAGGCAAGCAAATAGGGCGCATATATGATTGAAATACAACGCACCCACAGCCAGTTGCTCGACGGCGCGAACAAGGCGGCCACCCCGCACGATGTGGTGGAATGGATGGGAGCCATGCAAGCGCAAGACCTCGCCATGGCCAAGTGGGCAGTCGGTGTGAGATTGCCACACAGCTCCCGACAGCAAGTGGAAGCCGACCTGGCCGAAGGGCGCATCCTGCGCCTGCACATCCTACGCCCCACGTGGCACTACGTGTCAGCCCGGGACGTGCGCTGGATGGTGCAACTGTCCGGCACCCGGATACGCCCCACCTATCTCTCATGGGGCAAGCAATTCGAAATAAGCGATACCGACTACCGGCATTCGTGCGAACACATCACCCGGATGCTCACCGGGCATCACCACCTCACCAAACACGAAATCACCGAGCGGATGGCGCGGGAGGGCGTTCCTTTCGTCGCCGCCCAAGTCCATTACATGCTATGCATGGCCGAAGCCGACGGCCTCCTATGTAGCGGACGGGAACAGGACGGCAAACACACCTACGCCTTGCTGGACGAGCGCGTGCTACCCCACCCCCTCCCTTACCGCGAAGAAGCCCTGACACTGCTCGCACACAAATACTTCCGCAGCCACTCGCCTGCCACCCTGGAAGACTTCGTCTGGTGGTCGGGGCTAACCGTCACCGAAGCCCGCCAAGCCCTGCAATCCATCGCCGGCGAGTTGGAAACCTTGCCTGCCGATGACAACCGCCCGCTGTACCGCCACCACACCTGCCCGGATGCACCCCTGGCGGTGGACACCGTGCACCTGCTCCCCCCCTACGATGAGCTGCTCATCAGCTACAAAAGCCGCACATACAGCCTTCCGCCCGAGCACAACCGCAAGGCCTTCACGCCACATGGGGTGTTCTTCCCAGTGGTATGCCACAACGGCCGCATCATTGGCAACTGGCAAAAAAACACCCGCCGGGACGCGGTGGAGATAGCCATCACCCTGTTCGACAACCGCCGCCCAAAAGTAAACAAAAAGCTCCTACAGCAAGCCATCGAGCGATACCGGGACTTCGGGCACATACACCTTTAGGATTTAGCAAAGACATAGGGAAAGGGCAAGCCTGCGCGGCCTGCCGGCAGGCCAGGGGGCAAACTCCGGCGCGTGCGTGCGGAAACTTCCGGACATCAAGGGGGAAACTTCCGGACGCGCGCACGCATTCTCTATTCAAAAGTTTTGAATAGAGAATATAAACCCAAATCGGTCATTAGAGCCGGAGTTAGCACTATTTCTAATGACCGCCATTAGAAAGATGTGGTTATATATAGT
>CALUML010000112.1 GCA_944321745.1 uncultured Bacteroidales bacterium | reverse complement strand
GGCTTGGGCGGGCCGAACACACAAGGCATGCCTTGCCTCTACATTTCCCCCCCCCCCAATAAAAAAACAGAGGCGCGACACCGGTGGCCGCGCCTCTGCCTTATTGTACGTTTCGCGTTATTCGCGTCCTGCCAATCAGAACATCACCTTCTTGGCATCCTTGCCTGCCCGCACGATGTACATGCCGGGGTTGAGGTCGTTCACGGCAATGCCTGTGCCGTCGAACACGGTGGTCATCATCCGTGCGCCGAGGGCGTTGTAGATTTCCACCTGCGTGCCTTCGGCCACGCCGCCGAGCATCAGCACGCCGTCGAGTACGTAGAAGGCCGTTTCATCGGTGTCCACGCCCGCAATGCCAGAGCTGGCTTCGCCATCGACAATCACTTTCTTGATTTCCCAGGTGTTGCAATCGCTTGTGGTCGATGTGTATTTGAATGCAAAGTGCAGGTTTGACGAGCTTTGCATGTCGGCAGGCACGTTCACTGTCGCCGTTACAAATTCATATTCTTTGGAGCTCCAAGCGGGGATGTCTGTTCCCGTCCATGTGGCGGTAGTTACATCACCGTTATAGTCGGTGCTGAAGTGCAGGGTCAAAGCACCCGTGTTGCCCGGAATGTTTCTCACCGCGTGGTCGAAAGTGAGCGTGGCATTGCTCACGCCGGTCAGGTCCACTGCCGGGGAAACGAGCCAGCTTTCGGCTGCATAAGCGGCATTTTTGTAAGCATTTGCCTTCATGCCGTATTTCGAGTCGAACGTCCACACGTAGGTCAGGTCATCAGGCAGGTTCGTGTCCTGTATGGTGAAGTCACCTTTTCCGCTGCTGAACGGTTCGTAGAAAACATAATCAGGGGCTTCGTAGCCTTCTATTTCAAATTGGGAGTCCACATCGCGCACACCGGCAATGCCGAAATACGTTGTCAACGTGCCGCACACTTTCACTTCCTTACCCAAGTTGCCGGGGTTATCCATCAAGTTGATGGCCGCCCGGGCATCCGAACCGCCTGCCAAGTTAACAACCACGCATTGGGTGTAGTCTTTCACATCCGCGTTGTCGGCAATCAGCACGGCTGTGGCACGCACGCCATCCGCGCCCCATACCACGTTGTCGTTCGATTCGATTTTTTGTGTCTGGTTGTTGTCATCGGGTATGCCGCCTACGATGAAGCCTTTCACCCAAGCCGTGCTTTTGTCTTGGTTTTGCTGGGCTTCCGCCACGGTGTAGGGGTCGTCTTGCGTGCCCGTACCGGCCAAGGCTTTGCTGTTGAACATGAAGCAGGTCAAAGCCGCCGCCATAAACAGAGTAGTCTTTTTCATACGCTGAATTTTTTAATGGGTTGATAAATAATGATACTTGTTTCGGTACAAAAGTAGGATATTTTATTGACGCAACCTTATAGCAAGCGTTAAAATATGGTTAAGTTTTGGCCGTGTGCGGGGAAAGTCATGTGCGGGTGCGGGCGAAGTCGTGCAGACATGCGGGGAATGTTATCGTCCCACGAAGGTGGAACAGGTGTCTCACCCGGGTGGTACACCTGTTCCACCTGGGTGAGACACCTGTTCCACCCGGGTGGTACGATAACTTTATGCAAGGGAAGAAGCGAAAAGCCTCCCCAAGCCCCGGAAACTTGTCCCGATGCTGTCGGGAAGGAGAGGATAAAAGCAGAGGTGAGAGGCAAGGAGCGAGAGGCAAGAAATCATCTGCGTCCATCTGCGCCATCTGCGGGAAACAAAACAGAGGCAAGGAGCAAGAGGCAAGAAATCATCTGCGTCCATCTGCGCTATCTGCGGGAAACAATCTGAAATCTGAAATTTGAAATCCGGAATCACCCCTCCGCGTTCCCGCATGCCAGCCATCGGTTCATTTCATCGGGCGTGCGGCCCCGGCGGCGGGCGTAGTCGGCCAGCTGGGCGGCATCGACGGGTCCCACGAGGAAGTAGCGTGCCTGCGGGTGGGACAGGTACAGCCCGCACACCGACGAGGCGGGACGCATGGCACCGCTCTCGGTGAGCGCGATGCCGATGCCGCCGAGGTGCAGCAGGCGGTCGAGGTCGAAGATGAGCGATTGGTCGGGCAGGGCGGGGTAGCCCACGGCAGGGCGTATGCCGGGATATTGCCCCCGGCGCAGCTTGTCCGGGTCGAAGGGCTCGTGCGGGTGGTAGCCCCACAGGCGGGTGCGCACCTGGTAGTGCAGCCATTCGGACGTGGCTTCGGCCAGGCGGTCGGCCAGCGTCTGTGCCAGCAGGGCGCGGTAGGGATCGCCTTGGCGGTTGAAGGTGTCGGCCAGCGCGTCCGCCCCCTGCACCGTGCAGGCAAAAAGGCCGATGCGGTCGCCCCCGGGGTGCACGAAGTCGGCCAGCGAGTAGCAGCATCCGTCCGCCGAGGGGCGTTGCTGGCGCAGCATGGGCAGCGGGGTTTCCCGCCCGTCTTCGTCCGTGATGATGATGTCCTCCCCGGTGGAGCGGGCGGCGAACAGCCGTGCCACGGCGCGGAGGCGGACATCGGGCGTGTCGCGGAAGCGGCGGAGCATTCCCTGCGCATCACGCAACAGGGCGAGTGCCTCTTCGGCCCGGGGGCGGTCGGCCTCGGCGAAGCCTTGCAGCCAGGCCGTGCGGCAGGCCGCGCATTCGCACGCCCGGTCGATGCCCTCGTACCGCCCCGGCACGCGCCAGGCACGGAAGAAGTACGTCCAGTTGATGAGCGGGGCGACATCGTACAAGATGGGAGAAAACTTATTTACCATTTACCATTTGACGATTTACCATTTGGGGGCATCATAGATAACATAGGGGACTTTAATCTTGAACACGGATGGAACAGATGAAACGGATTTATACGGATGGTTTCCCTAAGATTTTGCAGATAAATTTGCGTTCATTTGCGCCGTTTTGTGTCATTTGCGTTCACTCAAAATCTGTGATAATCTGTTTAATCTGTGTTATTCCGTGTGCTAAATTCCATTATATCACTAGCAGGCTGGCTGCCATGACGGCCATGCCGCCCACGAACCCGGCGATGGAGTAGTGGTGGCAGCCGTAGCGTTCGGCGGCGGGGATAAGCTCGTCTACCGAGATGAACACCATGATGCCCGCCACGGCGGCCATGACCAGCCCCAGCGAGAAGGGCGTGATGAACGGCAGCAGCAGGAAATAGCCTATCAGCCCGCCCACCGGCTCGGCCATGCCGGACGACAGCGAGTACCAGAACGCCTTGCGGCGGTTGCCCGTGGAGTAGTACAGGGGCACGGACACGGCGATGCCTTCCGGGATATTGTGTATGGCGATGGCCACGGCGATGGGGATGGCGATGCTGGGGTCCACGTAGGCCGAGGTGAAGGTGGCGATGCCTTCGGGGAAGTTGTGGATGGCGATGGCTAGGGCCATGAGCAAGCCTGTGCGTTGCAGCTGCGGGGCGGAGTCGCGTTGCTTGAGTTCCTCCACCATGTGCACCTCGTGGGGGTTTTCGCCCGAAGGGATGAGCATGTCGATGAGGAAGATGAACGCGATGCCCGCGAAGAAGGCCAGCACCACGCTCAATGCGGGACGTGCCGCGCCGCCCGCCGCCACCTGCTCCAACGCCTGCGGGAACAGCTCGACGAACGACACGTACACCATGACCCCCGCCGAGAACCCCAGTGCGGTGGAGAGGAACTTGGTGTTGGTGCGCCGCGCGAAGAAGGCGATGGCACTGCCGATGCCCGTGCTCAGCCCGGCCAGCAGGGTGAGTACAAGGGCGAAGAGGAATGGGGAAGACATAGTTGGGATTTACGATTGGACGATTTACAATTTACAATTTACGATTGAGCGATTGAGCGATTAAGCGATTAAGCGATTCATTACGTCACATGAAGTGCAAATGTACGGATATTTGCTGAATATGCGTGCTGGGGGAGGCAATAAAGAAAATCCATGCCTTGCCCTCGTGCCGGATGTCCCTATACATAATTATATTAGGACGACTTCCGGCAGGGAGGCAAGGCATGGGTTATTAAGAGAAAGGGGAGACAAGGCGTGCCTTGTCTCTACCGTTTTCCCATCTTCTTACTTGCTGCTCAGCGTGTAGTTGCCCGAGCCCAGCTCGATGGTGGTGTGGCCGTCGGCTTGGGTCACGGCGTGGATGCCCTTCGCGTCGGCTTGGGGTGCCACGTTGAACTCGGCGGGCAACTGCACGGTGGCGGTGGTGTTGGGTGGCAGGGTGATGTGCCATTCCAGGCGGTCGCCCGTGCGTTTCCAGTGGCTGCTGATTTCGCCGTAGGGCGATTCGTGCGAGGCCATCACTTCGTCCAGTCCGTCGGGGAAGGCCGGTTCCATCCACACATGCTTGAAGGCCGTGGCATCCGGGGCGCATTGTATGCCGCCCAAGTCTTCGTACATCCATATCAGCAGGTCGCCGAGGAGCATCACGTGGTTGTGCGAGTTCATTTCGGGGTTGGCGGTGTCGCCGTTCCACAGTTCCCAGATGGTGGTCGCGCCTTTTTCTATCATGTAGCCCCACGAGGGGTAGGTGGTTTGCGTGGCGATGCGGTAGGCCAGGTCTGCGTTGCCGCGTTCGGTGAGGCCGCGCATGAGGTGCTGTATGCCGAGTACGCCCGCGCTGACGTGGCCTTGGTGCACGGTTTCGGTCTTGCTGACAATGTTTTCGTACACGCGGTCTTCGTACCCTTCGGGCACCAGGCCGAGGCGCAGCGAGATGAGGTTGGCCGTGACGGTGTTGTTGCTGTACCGGGCCGTTTCGGGGTCGAAGAACCGGTCGTTGTATGCCTGCTTGATTTTGGCGGCCAGGTCGGCGTATTCCCGGGCATCGGCAGGCAGGCCGTTCATGGTGGCAAACTGCTGCATGAGTTCCAGGATGCAGTGGAACACGGCGGTGCTCAGCAGGTGGCCGTCCGTGCGGCGGGCGGGATCCTGCGAGTGGATGAGCTCGGGCGACTCGGGCGGCATGCACCAGTCGCCGTAAGCGTCCGTTTCCATGATGTAGCCGTGCATCTTCTTTTCCGTGATGTATTCCACCCACCGCTTCATGGACGGGTAGCGTTCGCGGATGGAGCGGTCGTCGCCGAACTGGCGGTAGAGCATGTCGGCCACGTAGAAGTAGGCAGCGGGCCAGGTCACGTCGTCGTTGTAGAGCGTCCAGTAGCGGGGCGACACGTCCGATATGCTGCCTTCGGGACTCATCGACTCCTCGATGTCCACCAGCCATTTGTAATACAGCAGGGAATTGCCGAAGAGGAAGCTCTCGCCATATGCCCCCATGGTGCGGTCGCCCAGCCAGCCTTGCCGCTCGTCGCGTTGCGGGCAGTCGGTGGGCATGCCGCGGTAGTTGCCGCGTATGCCCCAGTAGGCGTTGCGGTGGATGCGGTTGAGCAGGTCGTTGGAGGTGGCGAAGCGTCCGGTCGTTTCCATGCCGTCGTACACCACCAGCCCGGCAAAGTCGTCCACCGTGGGCGCATAGTCCAACCCCGACACTTCCATGAAGCGGAAGCCGTGGTACACGAAGAGCGGTTGCCAGGTGAACTCGCCGTCCCGGGCAGGCGTGTAAACATCGGTCACCAAGGCCGAGCGCAGGTTGTCGAGGTAAAGCTCCGTGCCGTTTTCCTTCAGCACTTCGGCAAAGCGCATGGAGATGGGCTTCCCGGCCTTGCCTTGCAGGCGCACTTGCTGGATGCCCACCATGTTCTGTCCCATATCGACGATGTACCGCCCTTCACCCACGGATTTGACCGATACGGGCTTGATGGTTTCATGCACTTTCAGCGAGGGCGACAGCTGAGCCACCAGCTTGCCTTTGGGGGCATCCATCCGTTCGGCGGGCTGCCAGGCCGAGGCGTCGTAGCCGGGTCGTGTCCATGCGCCGAGTTCGAGGCGGGCATCGTAGTGTTCGCCGTCAAATTCATTGTTTTCCGTTATCGGCCCGCGGCTGGTGGCTTGCCAGGTGGGGTCGCTCACGATGGTTTCCACCTTTCCATCGGCATATTCTACCTGCAACTGGGCCAGCAGGCGGGGATAGCCGAAGTTGGGCATCCATTCGTGCTGGCCGGAGCGCATGGGGAAGAAGCGTCCGTTGCCGAGGACGACCCCGATGGCGTTTGCCCCTTGGATGAGCGCGTCGGTCACGTCGTAGGTGAGGTAGGGCACGGAGGCATCGTACCACGTGGGGAGGGTGCCGAACACGTCATCGCCCACGTGTTGCCCGTTGAGGTAGCACACCGACGCGCCCAGGCCCGACATGTAGAGCATGGCGCGTACCGGCTTGCCGTCGAGGGTGAACTCCTTGCGCAGGTAGCGGGCGGGCAGGATGGTGCGGGTGCCGTTGAGGCGCAACTCGTCCGCCCCGTCCAGCCCGATCCATTGCGCTTGCCAGTCCGAGGCGTTGAACAGGGCGGTGCTCCACGTGTGCACGCCGCTGCGGGCTTTGCCGCCATGGTTGTCCCACACGGTCACCTGCCAGTAGTAGCGTGTGCCCGACTGCAGGGGCTTGCCTGCGTAGGGGATGAAGAGGGATTGGTCGCTTTCCACGCGGCCTGTGTTCCATAGCAGGTCGCGCCCGTGCTTCAGACCGGTTTCGGATGCGGCCACTTCGATTTGGTAGGCCGCCTGCATCACGTCGTTCAGCGGGGAGGCCAGTTGCCAGGAGAAGCGGGGTTGCGTTGTGCCGATTCCATCGGGGTTTTGGCGCGATTCCACGGTGGGTTTGTCCACTTGCAGCGAGGAGCCGCCTTGACATGCCGCCAGCAACACGGGCAGCAGGACGAAGAGAAAGAGTTTTTTGTTCATGGGGTTATAAAATGATTAATGATTAATGATTAATGTTTAGTGTTTAATGATTAGTGTTTAACGGTTATGCGGAGACACGCGGAGCGGATGCCGGGATACGGAATAGCTCTGCGTAGCTCGGGGATCAAAGATGCGGCGTGTCCAAAGAACGTGGCGGGGAAAGTTGTGTTGAAATTGGGGAAAGAAGTCTATTTGGTCAACGGTCAATGGTCAACGGTCGTCAGTCAACAGTGATGCGGAAACTGTTGACTGTTGACCGACGACTGTTGACTGTTTTTTACATCCTTTCTGGCACTTCGATGCCGAGCAGTCCCGTACCCGTCTTTATCACGCGGGCCACGGTGTCCGACAGGGCGAGGCGGAAGCGTTTCAACGCTTCGTCCTCTTCGCGCAGGATGGAGAAGTCGTGGTAGAACTGGTTGTATTCTTTCACCAGGTCGTACAGGTAGTTGGCGATGAGGGCCGGGCTGAATTCCTCGCCCGCCTGGCGCACCACGCCTTCGAAGCCGGTGAGCAGCTGCACCAGGTAGGCTTCCTTGTCCGAGATGGGCAGTTGCTCGTCGAGCGTCGAGCGGAAGTCGATGCCTTGCTCGTCGGCCTTGCGCAGCACCGAGCGGATGCGGGCGTAGGTGTATTGGATGAACGGGCCCGTATTGCCGTTGAAGTCGATGGATTCTTTCGGGTTGAACAGCATGTTCTTCCTCGGGTCCACCTTCAGGATGAAATATTTCAGTGCGCCCAGTCCCACGATGCGCGCCACTTCGTCCAGCTCGGCGGGGTTGTTCTCGTCCACCTTGCCCAGCTCGATGGCCGTTTCGCGAGCGGTGTTCACCATTTCCTCGATGAGGTCGTCGGCGTCCACCACGGTGCCTTCGCGGCTTTTCATCTTGCCTTCGGGCAGTTCCACCATGCCGTAGGAGAA
>CALUML010000111.1 GCA_944321745.1 uncultured Bacteroidales bacterium | reverse complement strand
CAAAATTAATTATTATCATATTGCCCGTTATTTTGGAGATGTTTTTTCCTGTCCGAAGAGGGAGTGTAGCGGGCTACACGACCGATGAGACAGGGAAAAACAGCCCAAAAGAGCGGGCAAGAGGATAATAAAGTAAACAGACGGCTACGGGAGTTAACACATACGCTTAATTTTGAATAGCTACTTATATCGGCCATGTTTTTTTTACTGTGAACTAAATTAGTATCTTTGCATGTCATCTTTTGGGGGAGATTAAACAATGAAAACAAGGGAAGAATATGTGCATTTAATCCTGTCGCACGCCGATGAGCTAAAAAGCGAATTTGGCGTGAAATCGCTCAGGCTGTTCGGGTCGGTGTCGCGCGGCGAAAACCGCGAAGGCAGCGATGTGGACGTATGCGTGGACATGGCGCCCAAAGCCTACACAGTCGCAGCGTTAAAACGTTTCCTCTGCAATCTGCTCCAATGCCCTGTCGACGTGGTGAGGCTGCACAAGCACATGAACCCCTTTTTGCTTGATGAAATAGAGAAAGATGGAATATATGTCATCCGGTAACCGCACATATCACATGCTGGGGCAAATAAAGAACGCCATTTTGCAGCTTCTGGAGTGGAACAAAGACGTTTGCTCTCCTGAAGACTATTACGCATCCCCGGAAGGGATGAAGAACCTGGCCGCAAGTTGCATGCTGATAGAAGCCATAGGCGAAGGCATCAAGCGCATAAACGAGCTTACCCAGTCCAAGTTGCTCGCGGAACGCCCGGAAATCCCCTGGGTCGATGTAATCGGCATCCGCAACCACATTGCGCATGGATATTTTGACATTGACGGGGATATTGTGTTCGATGTGGTAAAAAACAACCTGCAAGATTTGCTTCCCGCCATTGACTATTTCCTGGAAAGGACGAAGCCGCATTGACGTAGGCCATCGCCTCCGTCCCCGTCACACAACGGTTTGTCAGCCCTGCTGCCCCGTTAGTGCAGAATCATTTTTCCGTACCTACGGAATTTCATTTCCGTACCTACGGAAATTTACCCGCGTCAGCACGGAAATTTTTCCCCGCCCAAGCGCACCAGGCCCCGCCCCCTGCCGCAAACAGCGAACGGACATGCAAAAGAAAAAAATAGACTACAACAAACTTGCATGTTGAGAAATAATGCCTACTTTTGCTATGAAAACAAAAGAAAAGGCAAACCATAACCACCAAACTGACCACGCATGAACGCCTTGCTTCTGCTTTCCATGCTCCTGCTCCCGCTATCGGCATTCGCGCAAAAGGGCGATAGCATCCAGTGTGAAAGGCACTCTTTGCCACCCACCACGGCATCTTGCCCGGAAATAAAAGCCTCTTATACAAACGGCACAGACAGCCTGTGCGAATGGATAGAGCGCAACCTGCATATCGGCGAACACCACAAAGTGGCGGCAAACGTGCCCAAGGAGCGGAAACATCGCAAGCGCAAGGCGAAGGATGCCTCCGCTGAAAGCAACTTGCAGGGCTTATACCAGCTATCCATCCACATAACAAATACCAACCCACATACTGAAAGCAAGGGAGAAATTGATTACACTATACAGCATTTAAGGGCACATGGGATACGTCCACCTGTCATCATTACCGACAGAGAGACATTTGGCGGACAAGTAATTGTCCATTTCATGATAGGGACAGACGGCATGGTGTCGGATGTATCGCTAAGCGATTCGAGGCGTAATGCCACTTACACAAACCCGGCGCAAGATAGCTTTGTGCAACAGTTGGAAACCCAATTGCTTTACCTGCTCCAACGGACTACCGGCCAATGGTCTCCAGCAGAGCGAGCCTGTAAGCCCATATCCACCCAGGTCTGCCTACTGATTAAATGGACATACACGTCATACAACACCTTCGTGTAACGCCTTCCCCCCGCCTGTTCCCGCAAAAATCGCCAGTCTACAGTACGTTTTTCACGTAAAAAACGCCAACATAGAGAACGAATTTTACAACCTACCCATGAACATCGAAGACTTCCGCAACCATTGCCTGGCCGTCAAGGGAGCGGTGGAATGCTTCCCTTTCGGCGACGACACCCTGGTATACAAGGTAATGGGCAAAGTGTTCACCTACGCCGGGCTGACCCCGCGCGACGGACGCTTCATCGCCAACATGAAATGCGACCCCGAGCGGTCGGCCGCACTGCGCGAGCGGTACGAGGGCATTTTCTTCGGGCCGCATTCGGACAAGAAATATTGGATAACCGTGGCGTTGGAGAGCGACGTGCCCGACCGCCTCATTGCCGAACTGCTGCTCCACTCCGTGGACGAAGTGGTGCGCAAGCTGCCCCGCAAAGCCCGCGAAGCATACCGCCAAATCCCCGACGAGGAGAAATAACCGCCCCTTTCCTTGGGCGTTTGCGCGGAAATGCCTACTTTTACACGTTCAAAAACAAACCTGCTTTTCATATGAACCGTAAATTGTTTTTTTCCCTCCTGTTGCCCCTCGTGGCGGCCGGTGTGAACGCCGCCCGGCTCGACACGGTAACCACCTACAGCCAGGCCATGCACAAGGACATGCCTGCCATCGTCATCACGCCCGACAGCTATTCGCCCCGCAAGGATTACCCGGTGGTGTACATGCTGCACGGCTTCGGGGGCACGTACAAAAGCGACTGGGCTTCGCCGCAATGGGACGTGGCCAAGTACGCCGACGTGTACGACATGATTTTCGTAACGCCCGACGGTGCCGACAGCTGGTATCTGGACAGCCCGGTGGATTCCACCTACCGCTACGAGACCTACCTGGTGCACGAACTGGTGCCCTTTGTCGACGCGCACTACTCCACACGCGCCGACCGCACGGGACGCGCCATCACCGGCCTGAGCATGGGAGGGCACGGGGCGTTGCACACGGCCTTCCTGCACCAGGACGTGTTCGGGGCGTGCGGCAGCATGAGCGGCGGCGTGGACATACGCCCGTTCCCCAACAACTGGCACATGTCCAAAACCCTCGGCACCTACGCCGAACACCCGGAAAACTGGGAACGCCACACCGTCATCAACCTCACGCACCTGCTCACGCCCGGCTCGCTGGCCATCACGTTCGACTGCGGCACGGACGACTTCTTCTATGAAGCCAACTGCCGCCTGCACGAGAAACTGGTGTACATGAACATCCCGCACGACTTCACCTCGCGCCCCGGCGGGCACACCGCCGAGTACTGGCGCAACTCCATCAAGTACCACCTCGTGTTTTTCGACACGTATTTCAACCAGGGGGACAAAGGGGAAGGGGGAAAGTAAAAAGGTGAAAGGGAAAAAGTAAAAAGGTGAAAGGAGAAAGGGAAAAGTAGAAAGGAGAAAAAGGGAAAGCCTCCCCGCTACTCACACCCCACTACTCGCTACCCGTTTCCCGCTACCCGCTACCATATAAACATACGACACATGAAAGAAAATGCAACGACACAAACCACATCCCCCGCGGAAGACAAAGAGCCGATGAAGCTGCTCATCATCCGCTTTTCGTCCCTGGGCGACGTGGCCATGACCGTGCCGGTGGTCGACTCGCTGGCACGCCAGTACCCCGGCATCGACATCACCGTGCTGACACGCACGAAGTTCGCCGCCTTTTTCCAAAGCCTGCCGCCCAACGCCCACGTGCGGGCGGTGGACCTGAAAACCGCCTACGCCGGGCTGGGGGGAATGCTCCGCCTGGGCCGCGAGCTGAGCCGCGAGGGATTCACCCACGTGGCCGACCTGCACGACGTGCTGCGCACCAAGCTGCTGCGCGGGCGTTTCCGCCTGCACAAAGCGGAAGTGGCCGTCATCGACAAGGGGCAGAAGGAAAAACGCGCCCTCACCCGCCGCTACCGCAAAGTGATGCGCCCGCTGCCCACCACCTTCGAACGCTACCGCGACACGCTGGCACGGCTGGGGCTCACCTTCGAGCCGCGTTTCAAGTCCATCTACCCCGACGGCCAGGCCGACATCACCGGGCTGCTCCACCTCACCGGCGAAAAGGGCACGAACCGATGGGTGGGCATCGCCCCCATCGTGAGGCACAAGGCCAAGGCCTATCCGCCCGAACAGATGGAACGCATCGTGTCGCGCCTGCACCACCTGAAGGACGTGCACATCTTCCTCTTCGGCGGCGGCCACCTGGAAGAGTCCGTCGCCCACACGTGGGCATCCACGTACAAGGGGGTCACGTCGGTCATCGGCAAACTCAGCATGGGACAGGAACTGGCCCTCATGAGCCACATGGACGTGATGGTCACCATGGATTCGGGCAACATGCACCTGGCCTCGCTGGTGGGCACGCCCGTAGTTTCCATCTGGGGAGCCACGCACCCCTACGCGGGTTCCCTGGGCTGGGGGCAGACGGTGGACAACGCCGTGCAGGTGGACATGCCCTGCCGGCCCTGCTCGGTGAACGGGCACCGGCCCTGCTACCGGGGCGACTACGCCTGCCTGAAGCGCATCAACGCCGACGCCATCATGCAGAAGGTAGGGACGTACCTGGAGTAAACCCGGCATGGGGACAGACTTCCATCCAGCCCCTCGGCCCCTCGAGCCACTCCCCTTTGTCAAAGGACTGTGCAAAGACCACGAAACAAGCCTGCCGTCATTTCGACCGTAGGGAAAAATCTCCCTCTGCAACGCGCCAAAGGCTGCCACGAGATTTCTCGCTGCGCCCGAAATGACGGGAACGCTATGAAACGGAACGTTTGCATCGTCCCGCCAAAAGGGAAGGGCGGGGTTACATATTACGTTTAATTCCGAACAGTTACTTATGGACATCAAGACAGCCGTATTTTCCATCAGCAACACCGACGTGCGCAAATGCCCGGCGGGACACTTCCCCGAATACGCCTTCATCGGGCGGTCCAACGTGGGCAAGTCCTCGCTCATCAACATGCTGACAGGCCGCCGCGACCTGGCCAAGACTTCCTCGAAACCGGGCAAAACCCTGCTCATAAACCACTTCTGGATCAACGGGGAGTGGTATCTGGTGGACTTGCCGGGCTACGGCTACGCCACCGCCAGCAAGAGCATGCGCGACAAGCTGAAACGCATCATCGAGTCGTACATCCTCTTCCGCGAGCAGCTGACCAACCTGTTCGTGCTCATCGACTGCCGCCTGCCTCCCCAGCGCATCGACCTGGATTTCATGCAATGGCTGGGCGAGAGCCACGTGCCCTTCTCCATCGTGTTCACCAAGAAGGACAAGCTGAGCAACGCACGCTTCAACGAAAACATCGAGACGTACAAACAGACGCTGCTGGAGACGTGGGAAGAGCTGCCGCCCATGTTCTTCACCTCGTCCGAAAAACGCGAGGGGCGCGACGAACTGCTGGACTACATCGACCACATCAACCAGGAGCTGAAGAAGTGAGGCCCCAAAGGCACAGGCACAGGAAAGGCCAAAGGCCTTTTGGCTCTCAGCACAGGGCAACGCCCTGTGAAAGAAAGCGGACAAGGGAAAACGCCCTGTAGGGGCGCAAGCCTGCGGGGTCATGCCTCCACACCGAGGGGCGTTGCCCCCCGCTGAATGCCACAAGACCTTCGGCCTTGCCCGCATTGCCCCCGCAACCACCCTTCAACCGGTCATTCATCCACACCGTTCCGCCCGCACAACAGCCGCATGGACACCCAGCAACACATTCCACCCATCATGCACCGCACTTTTCCCTTTTTCCTTCTTCCCTTTTTTCTCCTCCTGCTGCTCCTGCCCTCGTGCGGACGGCAGGGCGGCACCGCGCAAGCCCCCGCCCCGGCGGGCGACACCGTGCCGCTGCGCTACGCCACGGGCTTCGACATCGTGCGCCACGGGCATTACCGCGAACTGCTGGTGTACAACCCCTGGCAGCCCGGCGCGGTGCTGGCACGCTACTACCTCGCGGGGGACGACACCACGGCCGTGCCCCCGGACGGCACCAGGCTGCGCACGCCCCTGCGCCACGTGGCCCTCACCTCGGTGACGCACGTGGAATTCATGCGCCTCGCGGGCGTGCTCGACCGGGTGGACGGCTTGTGCTCGCCCCGCCTGGCCTACAACGCCACGCTGCGCTCCCGCGCCGAGGCGGGCGACCTCGCCGACCTGGGCGACTCCTTCGCCCTCAACGTGGAACGCGCCCTCGCCCTGCGCCCGCAGGCCGTGATGGCCAGCGCGTACAACCAGACGGACGCGCACCTGGCGCGGCTGTCGCAAGCGGGCATCCCGGTGGTGTACAGCACCGAGTGGATGGAAAAGTCGCTGCCGGGGCGTGCCGAGTGGGTGAAATTCGTGGCCGCCCTCTACGACCGCGAGGAGCTGGCCGACAGCCTGTTCGACCGCGTGGCCGACGAATACGAACGGCTTGCCGCCCTGGCCCGGCAGGCGGAGACGCGCCCGAGGGTGATGGCGGGATCGGACTTCCGCGGCACGTGGTACATGCCGGGCGGCGACAGCTTCATGGCGCACCTCTTCGCCGACGCGGGGGCGGACTACTTCTACGCCGACGACCCCAGCACCGGCAGCCTGCCGCTGAACATGGAGACGGTGCTGGCGCACTTCGCCCAGGCGGACGTGTGGCTCAACTGCGGCTACACCTCGATGGAGCAGCTGCTGGAGGCCAACCCGAAATACGCCCTGTTCCGCCCGGTACACACGGGGCGGGTGTACCACTTCAACCGCCGCACGCTGCCCGGCGGAGCCAACGACTTCTGGGAAAGCGCCGTGGCCCGCCCCGACCTGCTGCTGGCCGACGTCATCGCCACGCTGCACCCCGACCTGCTGCCGGGGCACGAGCCGGTGTACACGGGGAAAGTGGACTGACCTGCCCCTTTCCCCAGCGTACCCGTCATTTCGACCGCAGGGAGACACGAAGTTGAGCGTAAGCTAAATCTCCTCCGGCAACGGTTCAAATCCTATCGCGAGATTTCTCCCTGCGGTCGAAATGACGGAGGGCGTGGGGCGCATTCCCCGCACAGGCAGGAGGCGGAGGGGGCTTACTGCGAAATTTATTTTCCGTTACTACGAAAATAAAATTCCGTTACTACGCCGTTGGATTTTCGTAGTAACGGAATTTTTTCTCTCTCCCAATGCCTCCGCCGACTCCCTCTATGCCCCCTCTAACTCCCCCAAAGGGGGAGGAATGGGGCAACCTTATCCGCGATGTCCATCCCCATGGGGGAACGGTTCCTCCCCCTTTGGGGGAGCCAGAGGGGGCTTCACTGTCCCAACGCCAGGATGTCGCGGTGGGTGCGGATGTAGTCGGTGGCCGCGCGGTAGCCGATGTCGTATATCTCGCGGTAGGCCTCGAAGCTGAACTCGTGGTACTGGTTGAGCACCAGCGGCTCGATGAGGTAGCTGCAAATGTCGCGCCCCTCGCGGGCGTTGCGGTACTGCATGGCGCGGATGGCGGTCATGGCCACCTCGCTCACGCGCGACAGCGGGGGCACGTCCAGCCGCGGGTAGGGGATGACGTCCACGCCGATGGTGGTGCGGAAGTGGCTTTCGAAGCATTGCGCGGGCATGTTGTTCATCACCCCGCCGTCCATGTACAGCGTGCCGTCGATTTCCATCGGCTTGAACACGCCCGGTATGCTGGCCGAGGCCGCCACCCACCGGTCGAGGTCGCCGCCCGCGTCCACCAACCGCCAGGTGGCGCGGTTCATGTCGCTCACGCACACGGTGAGCCGCCGCTCCAGCCCCTCGAAGGAGTTGTGCGGGATGAGCTCGCGCACCAGCCGCCGCAGCGTGGTGTGGTCGGACAGGCCCCGCCGCCAGAAGTCGGCCTGGAAGGTGAGGCG
>CALUML010000110.1 GCA_944321745.1 uncultured Bacteroidales bacterium | reverse complement strand
CAAAGGCCGTGCTCCACGACAGGCCGTCGTGGGCATCATCGCCGCCGTCTTCGGGTTCGCGCACGTAGTACACCCGCCCCGCTTCCGGCAGCACGGCTTCATACGCTCCCAGGTCGGGTGCGCCGCCCAGGTTGCGGGGGCGGCCTGCTATGTCGGCAACAGGCTCGTCGCTTGCAGCAGTGCCTTTATTAATAAGAGAAGTGCCCGCCTCGGCCGAGGAAGTCAAGGGCGTGAAGTCTGCATACCCACCCAAATAGGCCGCCGCGCCTGCGCCCCGCCCGTTGGTGGGGTTGGTAAAGTTGACCGCGCCCTCCGCACCGATGGAGTTCAGCGTATAGGTATCGCCGGAGGTGTTACCGGCAGAAAAAGAATTGAGTTTGGTCGCGCCTGCCGTCCAAGCCGTGCCCTCGTTGTTCACCACCGTGACGTGGCGCAAGGTGAGCGTGCGGGCGTTCACCACGGGAGAAGTCGTTACAGCGTTCGTGTTGTTGTTCACCACGCAGTTTTCCATCGTGAGGGTGGCGTTGCGGGCATCGACGGCTGCGCCCTCGGCGGCGGTGTTATGCTCGAACACGCAGTTGCGCAGCGTGACCGTGGCATCGTCGTGCACCAGCATCCCCGCGCCATAGAGCCACCCCGACTCGCCCGAAGGCTTGCCATTCCGCACATGGAAGCCATCGATCACCACGTTGGCACCCGCCTCCACGGTGATGATGTGGTAAAGCTCGCTACCCGACTGCTCGTCCGGGTTGCCGTCCACCAACGTGCGATAAGTCAAGGGGTCGCGCACTGGCTGGCCGTGGTCTTCCCAATTATAGCCGCCGTAAATATGGAGCGGCGCACCGCCCGGCATGGGCAGCACATGCACCGTGGCCGTGCGGGGGTCGCTGTCAGTAAAGGCATAGGCAGGATAGCATTCGCCCTCCATCACGTGTATCTCCAACGTGCGTCCCGCCACCTCCTCTTCGGACAAAGCAGCGAAATAGGCGATGGCTTCGTTGAGCGAACGGTAGGCCGTAGCCCAGCTTTGCCCGTTGTGGGTATGGTCGGTACAAGAAGCATCCACGTACAGGCGCAAGGCACCAGACGATGAATCGTCCGGGACAAGTTGCACCGCCTCGATGGCATAAGCCCCTATCGCAGGCTTGGGAGCGAAAACCTTGCCGCGCATGTCCAGTTCGGGTGCTATCAGCACCTCGTCGGGCATTCCACCCAAAGGCATCCCTTGCGCCCGCAGGTTGGCACCCTGCACGTTGCTCCAGAAAAAGCCGATGCCGGGCGTGCCGTCGTCCGCAGCGAGCCAGGCAGGCTGCACACCCACGGTGCTGTTGATGGTATCCTCCGTGGACATCTGACCGCCCGTCCGGTATTCGGGATTCCACTCGGTCTCATCGCCCATGTTTTCATCCGCCAGTTCCATCAAGTCCTGTTGCAGCACATCGTTCCACACGGCGTTGTTGACATTGGATATGGCCGAGTTCATGAACCTCACCCGGTCGGCCGAGGCATTGCGCACGTACATGGGCACCCGGCGGTCGTCGGCATCGCCCACGCGGTTGTTCCACAGCGTGGAGTTGATAACCAATGCGTACCCGTCAATGAACAGGCCGCCGGTGCGTGTGGCTTCGGGGTCGCTCTCGTCGGTGGCACGCGGGGCGTTATTATTGTTCAAGGTGGTTTGCAGCACCACGCCCCCACCGTCGCAGTACACCGCCGCATTGGCACGCGCCGTGTTGTTCGTCACGATGGACGTGGAGAGGATGAGGTATTCCGGATGCTCCTGCCCGTCGGCCTGCAAGCCGCCTCCCCGCAGGTACACGCCCGAACCGGTGGCCGCGCTGTTGTTCGTTATCATGGAATGCAGCACCAGGCCGCTGTTGTCCACGTACACGCCTCCGCCGCTTTGTTCCGCGCCGTTGTTGTACACCAGGCAGCCCGTCATGCGCCCGCCGCTGAGCCACACACCGCCTGCCAGGTTGCCCGACACATTTTCCGTCACCACGCAGTTGGTCAGGCGGGCATTGACATTGTGCATGTACACGCCCGCTCCCCGGTCGCCCTGCCAAGTGGAGGCCGCAGCCGCCGAGGCTGCCTGCCCGCCCGTGATGGTCACACCATCGAGCACCGTCTCGTACTCGAAAGAGGTCTGCCCGTCGGCAGCGGCAAACCACACCACGTGGTTCGACCGGCTGTTCAACGTCCAGCGGTGGTCGGTCGCGTTCCATTCCAGGTTTTCCGAGTAACCCGAACCTATCAGGCGGGTCATATGTTCATATTGCCACGGCATGTCGCCCGCCTTGGCACGCTCGGCACGGGAGGTCTCGTTGCCCGCAAAACAGCCGTACACGGAAATACCGTCCCGCATGATGAAGGCCGCCGTGGCCGCCTCGCCGGACACGACCAACTCGGTAGGCGCATAGTCGCCCACTGCCACCCATACTTCGCCCTCACCCTGGCCGCCATGCCCGTAAAGGGCGTTGATGGCATCCTGCACGTTCGGATAAGCGGTCTCCCACGTCAGCCCGTCGGCCACAGAGGCATCGGCACCCGCCTTCACCCGCAGGATGCGGTCAGTCGGCATGGGCTGGTATTCGTAAGCTCCTATGTCGATGGTGCCCTGCACCCGGGTATTCCCCGCCAGGTCTTCGTTGCCATAAAAATTGTCCAAGGTGTAAGCGGCATCGTTGCCCCGGTCGATCAAGGCCGACCCTTCGCGCAGCGACCAGTCCCACAACGGATAGGACATGCGGCGGGGAGCAAACGTGGAGCGGTCGTACCCCGCCCCCGTGGAGGGAGCCAAGAAACGAGTCGAGAAACCGTCGCTGTTCAGGTTGGCCTCATTAATCCGGATGTTGCCGTCCGCATCGTCGTCGGCACATTCGGGATATGCCGAATGCGAGAAGCGCGGCGGGTGCTGCGAGTACAGGGCATCGTTGCCCCACACCACGGTGTTGAACACGTTGAATGATCCCGTGTATGCTTCCTGCATCCCGATGCCGCCGCCGGTATTGCTCACCACGGTGCTGTTGACCACCCGGCAACCTGCGGCCATGTGCACGCCGCTGTTTTCGTTGTTGGCCACTACGCAGTTCACCACCTCGCCATAGCCTTCGAGGAACACGCCGCCCCCCGCATCGGTCCGTTCCACCCGTTCGCCCGCTACATTATTATATAATAAGCATTGGCCGATGTACGAACGGTCGGCAGCCGGTGCCGCGACGTTGCCCGCCACGAACACCGCTCCCCCGCGCTCCGCATAGTTGTTGAAGAAAAAGCAACGGGTAATGACGTATTTGCGCCCTTCGCTCCCGCCGGTGACGAACACGCCACCGCCCCCGGCACTCATGGCATGGCCGCCGCACAGGGTAAAGCCGTCCAACTCCGTGGTCTGGTTGCCGGGATTGGCCGTTGACAAGTCGATGGTCAGCACATGCAAGGCATTGTCGCCCCGCAACGGGTTGGCCGGATATATCAACCCGGTCGCTATCGAGTCGTTGCCCCATATGTCGCCCGACAACACCGAGCGGTAAACCATTTCAAAGGCCTTACCATCCACCATGCGCTGCGCCGCACTGACCTCGTCGCCCCGGAAGCCGCCATACAGCTTGACCCCCGACCGCAACGTGAGACCCTCCTTCGGCACCGTGTACAACTGCACCGGGTCGGTAATTTCCTCAAAGCCCTGCACCCACACTTCATCGCCGGGTTGCGCCTGAGCCAACGCCGTTTCCAACGTTACCGCATCCGCCCATGCCCCGTAAGGATTGCCCTCCGGTGCCACATGGTACACGGCTGCGGAAAGGGGAAGGGAAAGGAAGAACAAGACCAATGCCCCCACCAACCTCAATGCCCCCTCAACTCCCCCAAAGGGGGAGCTTACAAACTTGCGTATGTGGGTGATATGCTTCATTATGGTGTGTAATCGTGTAATCTGTCTTATCTGTCTTATTTATCCTATTTGCCTAAATCCGTGCAAATCCGTTTCATCCGTGTATTCCGTGTGCTATCTTAAGCTCCCCTTTTGGGGGAGTTAAGGGGGCCTGAGCCTATTCTATCACTAAATTACATGTCGCCTGCGTGCCACGCACGGTAAAGCGTACATAATGCCACGTATTGGGTGCGAGCGGTTCGGCAAACTGGGCGGAATAGGTGTTCACGCCGTCCAATGCCCCGCTGCCCGTACCATCGTTTTCATAATCTATCTCAAAATCAACCTCGTTGCGCACACCGGGGAAGGTGTAGAACACCGCCCGCCCGTTGCGCTCGCTCACCGTGCCGTCAATGGGCTGCACATAGTCCATCGCAGCCGGAGACCCGGTTGCCTCGTCCGGAAAGAAATACCCCATCGAAGCCCCTTTGAACGTGATGCCCGACATGGCCGCCCGCACGTAACCTCCCTCGTAGGCATCCTGCACGTCATACTGCACGTCTATTTTGGCCACCAACCGCCGCAGGGTCACATCGATGTGCACCGGGACTTCCTTTGACACTTCCGTCTCGCTGCTTTTGCCGCTGAACAGGCTCTGCATGTAGGTACGCGCTTCATCGCTGCCCATATCCTGCACGGACACGGAGGCCAAATTTCTCAATTCTGCCACGCTGCCCACCGGCTTGAACTGCTGCTTGCTGCCGAAGGCCACCGCATACACGGTCATCCGCCCCTCCAAGGCACTCAGCGTGACATGATGGTTGTAACCCGCCGTGGAGCACGTCCGCACGCTGTCCTCATAGGCTTCGCGACTTATCTCATAACTCAACACCTCACCATTGGCATAGGCCAGATACACGCCGAGCGTGGCCCACGAAGGATTGTTGTCGCCGTGGTCGCGTCCAGGGTCGGCCATGGAGGCGGATTTCAACGCCCCCTCGCCCGCTTCCATACGCACCGTCAGCATCACCTGGCTGTCCATCGGGGATAGCTGCGGCTCGTCGGCGGTGCAGGCAGAGAGAAGCAATAAAAAAAGACCCCACCAACCTCCCCTGAAGGGGAGGCTATGACCCCGCCAACCTCCCCTGAAGGGAGAGGCTTGACCCCTCCAACCTCCCCTGAAGGGAGAAGCTTGACCCCTCCAACCTCCCCTGAAGGGGAGGCTTACAAACTCGCGTATGTGGGTGTTATGCTTCATTATGCTGTGTAATCGGGCAATCGTGTAATCGCTTAATTTATCTTATCCGTCTAATAACAATCCGTGTAAATCCGTCTCATCCGTGTATTCCGTGTGCGAATCAAAGCTCCACATCCGTTCCGTGGCCGGGATTCCAGTCGGGGTCCACCTCGATGCCGGTTTCCACGTTGTGGTATTCACCGCCAGTCGTATTGATGGAGAATTCGCCCCGGAACACCTCGCCTACCCGTAACGGATTTTTCTCTATCGTAAACGTATGCTGCACGGTCTTTTGCTCGTCGCCGTCCATATAATCGGACAGGAAGAACAGTTTCCATTCGCCCGCCTCTTCCGTAGCACGGGGCTTCGCATCCAGCATGGTCACGGGCACAGGCGGATCGACCACCGTGGGGAAGGCATAGAAGGCATACAGCTTCGTGCTGTCGGCTACATCGGAAGCCAGCTGCGTGGCATCGGTCACCAGCCGTTCGTTGTCTATCGCCGTACCTGCCCAACACATCCAGCCCGCCTTCGTGTTTCCTATGTAGCAACGTATGTTCGAGAGCGTTTGGGCATAGTTCACGGTGAGTTCCAATTTGGCCACCATGGGGCGCAGGGGCACTTCATAGAGCGTGCGCTCCGTATTGTTGAGGTCGATGTCCAGCGTGCCGAGATAGGCCGCCCGGCTCATGGCCTCGATGGTGTCCGTCCCTGCATAAGGCTGCTCGAAGCTCACCGCCTGGATGTCGTCGTCAAACAGCCGGTGCTGCCCGTCGTTGCGCTCGCAGTTCGCCGTCACGATGTGGCTGTAATCATCGGCGGGCAAGGTGATTTCAAACAACATGTCGGCGGGCAATTCGTCTTCGCCCAGGATGTATTCTTCGTACAACGTGCCATCCGATGCCCAGAAGCCTGCGTGGAGCGAGCGGATGCCGACATCGAAAGCCGGGTCGATGCTGTCCGTCTGCTGGATGACGTAGCGGATGGTGAGGTCGCCACACGGGCCGGGACAATTGGACAGGTCTTCGTCAATGCACGATGCGAAGAGCAGGCACAAAGCCCAAAGCCCCCTGCACCCCCTCAAAGCCTCCACCAACCTCCCCAAAAGGGGGAGGCTTGCCAACTTGCCTATGTGGGTAATATGCCTCATTATAAAAAATGTGTACTACCTGTTTTTTCTATCTTCCTAAGCCTCCCCATGGAGAGGGCTTCTTTGTAACCGCAGGAAGTTATCAGCCTCCTGCGGCTGTTCTACTATTATATATATATATATGTAACGTACCTCCTCCGAATGCGAAGGAATGGTAGAAACAAGGCCTGCCTTGTCTCTACGCCGCAAGGGCCGGCAGGTTACAGTTCTACATCATACACGATGCCTTCTGCCCAGTCCATGCTAACCGTGATACCGATTTCCACATCGGTCGTTTCAATCGGTGTAGTGGTAGCACGACCCCAGTCGGTTACGCTGGCATTCAAGATGGTCGAAGTGAAGGCCGAGAAGATGTTCTTATCCGGCTGCTTGTCAAGCGTAGTGTACATGTAGAAGTAGTCGCCATCCTTCACCACCGTGTTGTTGGTGTTATCAGCATCGTCATCGTTCAGGATGAAGCTGTAGCCCGTGTTGTTTTGGAACTGGAAGTGAACCCCGATTTGTGCATCGGCTTCCGGAGCTACCACGCTGTAGATATTGGCACCGGTTACTTTGCCGCCGTTGCTTGACAGGTCTGCATCCAGCAATGCCGTGCTGGCCGCTTCGGCATATACCCTTACGTCAGCACCCGCCGGCTGGAACGTGGCATCGAAGTTCTGCGACTGGCCTTCGATAATCATACCGGTAATAATAATGGCATTGCCTTCGCCCAAAGCTTTTTTAACTTCCGTCCACGACTTAAATTCCGTGCTACTATCTACCGTTTCACCATCGAAGAAAATTTCCTTGGTGGCATTGTCGCCCGTTACATTATCTTGTACACCGGCAGCCAGGGCGCCCACGGCATAGCGCAACGGAGTTTTGATGGCCACGCGGTTGTTGTCGCCTACCACACCACCAACAGGAGCATTCTTTGCTGCAGTAGCCCAGTCACCGGCTGTAGTACCGTTACCCACCAGGAAGCCTTCGGTAGGAGTAGGATCAGCCGATGCTGCCGCTTTCGCTTCGCAGAAATAATACAGCGGGTGGGCATTATAAACATTGGTCAAGCTACCAGGAACGCCCAAAGCTGCTTGTAAGCTCAAGTCTGGCATGGAGAATACCGACCCAGCAGTCAGACCCGGAACATTACCATACACGCGGAACATGTCGGTCTGCTGGTCGATAGTAGCTGATGCATACTTATTAGCATCCGTACCGGGGGTATAGCTGCCATACACGATGTTCGTCCCAGCCTGCGTGCCGGTGAAAGGTACAATGGTAATGTTTTGAATGGTTTGATAGGACTCACCCATGTTCAGATCATCACCCGAAGTAGCAGCCTTCAAGGCAGGCCCGCCCGGACGACCGGCCATCTGCACCCCGATGGTTACTTCCACATCCTTGCCCGCATTGGGCACCACGACTTCATTTTCCTTGTCACAAGAGCTGAATGTAAACGCTCCCACAACCGCCGCCATAAACCAGGCGGACTTTACCAATTGATTTTTCATACTGTTGTTTGTTTTTAATAAATGAATAATTTCAGTTTTTATTTCAGAT
>CALUML010000109.1 GCA_944321745.1 uncultured Bacteroidales bacterium | reverse complement strand
TACGGCGGGTCAGGGACAGACGAAAGAGGTACAAACCACCGTATTGGCCGAGCGTGCCGAAGTCTTTGCCGACTGGACGGAATTGACCTACACCTTCACACCCGAAGCCAACGGCCAGTATAGCTTCGGCTTGTGGTACGTGGCGGCATGGTCGAGTGCAGGCAACCTGTTCTACGACTCTTTCTCGGTGACCGCTGCCGCCACTCCCCAGATGCCGGAAGTAATCACGACTTTCCCGTACACGGAAAACTTTGACGAAGCCTCGGAAGGCGGTATGCCCACGGGCTGGACGGCTGTGGGTGTTTATACGTTCACGGTGCAGACCTATTATAATTATGGTGTGGACCCGGCTCAATCGGGCAACCAGTTTATCGTGTCGGGTGTTCCCCAGATGAGCAGCCGCCAGGACATTGCGTTTTCGCCTATGTTCGAAATGACGGCCGGCACGGAATACACCATGACCGTGTGGGTGAAAATGCCGGGTGGTGCAGGGCGTTCCGCTGGCATGAAAGTGACGGCAGGTTTAGCTCCTATAGCCGAAGCACACGGTGAAGGTATTGGGGTGGTATTGGTGGAACGCAACGAGGTAGTAGCCTCTTGGGAAAAGGTGGAATGCAAGTTTACCCCCGAAACGGACGGCCAGTATTGCTTCGGTTTGTGGAACTGCTCTGTCCTGGCCAGCGCGGGTGATGTGTTCTACGACTCTTTCTCGGTGACCACTGCCAACGGCTCGGGCGGAGAAGGCTGGCAGGCCACGTTGCCCTACCTGGAAACGTTTGACGATGCCACCCACTATTCGGGTGAGGAACACCTGCCCATCGGCTGGCTCGCCACAGGCGATGAAACCTTTGTGACGGCCAATATCACGGGCAAACCGGCTGTGTCGGGCGAGTATTACATAGTAGCCCGGGACTACATCGCCTCCAACCGCCAGGAAATAGCCTATTCGCCCTTGCTGGAGATGGAGCAAGGCACGGAATACCAGGTGTCGCTCTACCTGTACATGCCGGGCAATGTGAGCGACCCCTCGTTCAAACTCACGGTGGGCAATGCCCAGGAATCGGCGGCGCACGCCACGGTGCTGCGTGAGGTGGCCGACACCCGCCTGGCCGACTGGACGCGCGTGGATGCCACATTCACGCCCGAAGCCGACGGCCCGTATTGCTTCGGCCTGTGGGCGGTGTCGAAAGAATCGAACGGCGGCCACATCGCCATCGACAACTTCTCGATAACGGGAGCAGGCCAAGTGCTTCCACCCACAGCGGAGTTCTACCCCGTCGATTTGATGCAGTCCATCATAACGGGTGACCCGGTGGTGTTCGAAGGACAGGCGGTGAAAATGGCCAACCTGTCACAGAACGCCGAGACCTACAAATGGACAGTGACGGGAGATGCCAAGGCCATCGTCTCGGACACGCTGGCTGCCGAGCCTACCATCACCTTCCCCGCTTCGGGCCTCTACGTGGTAACCCTGGAAGCCACCAATGCCACCAGCACGGCCCAGGCATCGCAACGCCTGAATGTCACCGTGTATAGCGAAGACAACCCGATGGCCAACGAGGCCATCCAACCGGCGAACGACCTGACCGACCCCATGTTCTCGCAAGACAACCTGCCGGCCTATGACAACCAGGGCAACGTGGTGGAACTCAACACGCACGAAGTGTGGTACGACTTCGTGGTGGGTCTGACCCCCTATTACCGCTCCATTGCCGAACGCTTTGCCATGCCGGCCGATGCCACGCTGAAGGTAACCGACCTCACGCTGCTGACCATGCAATACGGCATTGCGGCTCAAAACGGCTCCACCGTGCAGGATGACCTGGACAAGAAGTACCGCTTGAAGTTCTACCCGGAAAAGGACGGCAAGCCCGACGTGGCCAACCCCGTGTTCACGTATGAGGAAAAGATAGCCGACCGCTTCGGCGACGACGTGTTCTACGATCCCGTCCGTGTCAGCGGGTACGACTTCGGCGACGAAGCACCCGAGGTGACCGGCACATTCTACGTGGCGTTGGAGTTCGACTCGGTGGACATGGTGCAGGAAGTGTCCGGCGAAATGTTCCGCACGTTCATCGGCTTCGACACCCGCATACATGCCAACGGGCAGACCTCGTTCTACGTGATGCCTGAAACGACGCTTGAAGGCACGGTGATTCCGGAAGCCGAGCGGGCCTACATGCGGGCCGACGAGTTCGACCCGGCTCTGAAAGGTTATTGCTTCAACGTCATCGTGTGGGTAGACGAGCAAACGGTGCCCCCCACCTCCCTGCCCGGCGTGGACAGCGAGCCACTGGCCGTGTCCGTGTCGCTGCAAGGCGACGCTTTCCTGGTGAAAGGCTTGGAAAGCGGCGACCAGGTGCAGGTGTACAGCACCACCGGCGCACGGGTGTTCAGCGGTGAAGCTACGGGAGCAAGCATGATAGTGCCAGCCTATGCCTGGAACAGCGGCGTGTACGTGGTAACCACGGGTAGCCAAAGCGTGAAAGTAGTGAAACGTTGACCTTCATAAAGTTTGGCCCGCAAGATGGTATGGTTCATGCCATTCTGCGGGCTAATTGTGTGCAAGGGAAAAGCCACGGAGACCACGGGTGACGGCAATCGCACCGTGCCTCTGTGGTTTAAAATTTAATCCGATATAAAATATAAAGTAATAAGAAAAAGGAATGAGATTATTCAGAATATTGGGATGGATAACAGCCTTGCTGGCCTTGCCATGCGTGCAGGGAAATGCCGTGCCCGCTTACCCGAAGCCGAAAACCTATGTGCAGCCCGACGGCACCACGGTAACATACCGCCTGCGGGGCGATGAGCGCCTGCATTGGATGGAGACTGCCGACGGGTATGTGTTGCAACGGTCGGCTGACGGCTACTTGTGCTATGCCCGGAGGGGCGAGGCGGGCTTGGAGGCTGCCGATGTGTACCGGGGAGGCCAGGTGACCTCGCAGTTGAAAACCTCGACCAGGCGGTTGCGCCGACAGGATGTCACGGCAGCCGACCTGCGCACCGACACCGACCCGGTGGTGACACCCGGGTTGGGTACGAGAGGCACATTCCCCCTGGAGGGCAAACATCGCCTGCTCATGCTGCTGGTCAACTTCGACGACACGAGGACCACGTTCCAGCCCGATGAGTTCGCAGCCCTGATGAACGGCGACAACTACAACGGCACGGGCAGCTTCCGCGATTATTATTTGAAAAGCTCTTACGGGAAACTCGACATCGAGACCACCGTGGTGGGCTGGATACAGTTGCCCGGCACCAAGACGTATTACGGCACAGGCGATATGACCCAGTTGATAAGCGATGCGATTGCCCTGCTGGGTGATGACATCAACCTGGCCGACTTCGACAACGACGGCGACGGCGAGTTGGACGGCCTCTCCATCATCCACCAGGGGCGCGGGGCGGAAGAGAGCGGCAACGGGGCGGACATCTGGTCGCACAGCGCGGAGGTGACGGGCGTGGAGCGTAACGGCGTGCGGGTGCGCAAATACACCATCCAGCCCGAACAAGGGGCAGCCGATGGGCCGCTGGCCGAGCCTATCATGACCACCATCGGGGTGCTGTGCCACGAGTTCGGCCACAACCTCGGTGCGCCCGACTTCTACGACACGGACTACGAGGCCAACGGCGAATACAGCGGCACGGGCGATTGGGATCTCATGGCAAGCGGCATCTGGCACGAATACCTCGAACCGGGCGACTCGCCTGCGGGCATCAACATGTGGCAGAAGATACAGTTCGGCTGGGTTGACCCCGTGACGCTCACGGCCGATTGCACGGTGAGCGACCTGCCCGCCGCCGTGGACAAGCCGGTGGGCTACGTGCTGCCCACCATGCGCCCGGGCGATTACTTTGTGCTGGAAAACCGCCAGCAGAAAGACATCGACCGCATGCTGCCCGGTCACGGGCTCATCGTGTACCACGTGGATGAGAACCGCCTGGCGGGCACCATGCCGATGAACGCCATCAACGCCGATGCCAGCCAGAGCGTGTACACCGTGTGCGCCTCGGCAGGATGCGACCCGGCGGACACGCCGCTTTCGTATGGCGACATCAACTCGGCAGGGGCAGCTTTCCCCGGCACATCGCAGCGCACATCGCTGACCGACCTCACCCTGCCCTCGCTTCACTCCAACGACCGCAAGTACGCGTACCGGGCGTTGACCGACATTGCCGAGACGGCAGACGGCCTGGTGTCGTTCCGCTTCACGCTGGGCGACACGCCCGCCACGGTGGACAACTTCACGGCGCAGGCCAGGCAGGGCATCGTGACCCTGACGTGGGACGCTCCCGCCACGAACGCGGAGGTGAGCCGTTACCGCATCTTCCGTGATGACGAGCCTTTGGCCGAAACCGCCGAATGCGCCTACGTGGACGAGGAGCTTGACAAGACGCAGGCCGAGTACAAGGTGGATGTGGAATACGCCGACGGGCAGTTCTCCCCCTTCGTCTATGCGCAGGTGAAAGTGCCGGTCAACCGGGTTTCCAAGTTGGCCTCGGCCTCGGCGGACGGCATCGTGACGCTGACGTGGGACTTGCAGAACGAACTCTCGCGCTCTCAAAACGACAGCGAAAACCTGAACAACGCGATATACCAATACATCGAGAGCGAAGAGGCCGACATCGCACATCGGTTCAACGCACACGATCTCACCGTGTACGTGGGACACGCCATCGGCAGCATCGGATTCATTCCCTTCACCAGCCAGCGGATTTCCACGTATGCAGTGCGGGTGTGGCGGACCGCCAGTGGCTCGGGGCAATGGCAAATAGTAAGCGAAACCCCGGTAACAGAATACGCCTCGGGGCAATGGCGCGACGTGACACTGGCCGACCCGGTAACCATCGAGGCTGGCTACGACTACCAGGTGGGTGTACACGGCACTGCGCAGTTTGCCGATTTCACCTTCATCTGCGACGGCGAAACTCCCGCCAACGGCTTGGGCAACCTGAGCATGACCTCCGATGGTGAATGGCGCACGGACGTGCTGGACTACAACCCCTTCATCCGCGCCAGGCTCACTGCACCCGAGGACTATGGCGAGTTCGTGCCCAACGAGTCGCCCGTGTTCCTCCCCGCATTCGACCCTGCCACGGACACGGACTACCCCATCGGCTTCAGCGTGTACCGCAACGGCGAACGGATAGGATTCACCTCATCGCGCACGTTCCAAGACCGCGTACCGCAATCGGGCGTGTACAAGTACGGGGTGGCATGCCTCTACGAAGGCAACAACGAGGCCAAAGCGACCGAACGCTCCCTGTATGCCATAGCGCAGCCGCCCGCCACCGGCCTTGAAGAAGGCGTGCAGGCAGCCGCCCAGGTGGAAGGCGGACGCGGTGAAATACGCATCGGCACGCCCGCCGGGATGACGGTGGCGGTGTACACCCTCTCCGGCACGCAAGTGGCCGCCCGGGAAGTGGCGGCGGGCGAAACCGCGATAGCCGTGCCCGAAGCGGGCGTTTACATCGTGCGGCTGGTGGGCAACCCGGATACCCGAACGGTAAAAGTGTATGTGGAGTAAGAAAGAAGTCCGGACATTATATATAATAAATGTAATTTGAAACAAAGGATAATGAAGACAAAGAACAACATTTTCAGCAGCGGGCTCGCCGCCCTCACCCTGCTTGCCTCCCTGACGGCAAGCGATGCCTTGGCCACCCGTCCCTGGACGGCAGCCCGTCCCGCCAGGTACCAGGCAACCATCCACCCCCTTGCCCCGGCCCGCATGGCGGCGGACGCGCCTTTGACGGTCGCCCCGCAGGCAGGCCTCACCCCGAAAGCCGCCAAGGCCGGTGAAAGCCAGGCAGTGGTCATCAGCGAGGATTTCAGCAAGTTCGCCGCCGGGTCGGAAGAAGCCCCGGACATGACAAACATCCTCAACAGCGAGGGGGCGATTATGCAGGACTACGTCCACACCTACGGCTGGGCGGGCATCAGCATTTACCAGGCAGGCGGCAGCTGCTTCCTGGCCGATGGCACGCAGGCTTTGCTCATCACCCCGGTGCTCAACCTGGCGGACAACAACGGCGACTTCGTGGTCAGCTTGTCGTACAGGATGCAGAGCGGTACGGGGAATTTCAAGGTGATATCCGGCTCGGCTGCCGGGCCGATAGCCAAGGCCGACCTGGATGCTACCGCCGAGTGGCAGGACGTGACGCTGGAGTTTCCCGGCGGCGTGAGCCAAACGGTCATCCAGTTCTACGGCGATGCCCCTGCCTTCGTGGACAACATCAGCATCACCCAGGTGCAAAGCGGCGAGGTAGTGCCCGACGTGCTGCCCGCGCCCCAGGTTTCGGAAGCGACCGGCATCACCGCCACGGGTTTCACCGCCAACTGGAGCGCGGTGGAGGGTGCCACGGCCTACCTGCTCGACGTGTTCTATTTTGAAAACAACGAAAAGCAATACGTGCACCAGGATCTCGAAGTGCAGGCCACGACCCACACCGTGTCCGACCTCGAAGCCGACAAGCTGTATTACTACTCGGTGCAGGCCACGGACGGCACGCTCACCTCGGCGGAATCGTCCATGGTGGTGGTGCTGCCCTTGGTGGCCGACCTCGACACGCCCGAAGTGCTGCCTGCCACCAACGTGACCTCCACAGGCTTCACGGCCAACTGGACGGCGGTGGACAGCGCAGCCTTCTACGAAGTGGACGTGGTGGCCAACCTGCCCATCGCCTCGGCGGGCACGGCGACCATCGAGGATGAAGGCTTCAACGGGGTGGACATGGGCACGGAGACCTCGCCCGCCTACCACACCATGCAGGGCGACCTGAACGCCTACACCCGCTACCCCGACTGGTACGGCGTGACCCTCATGCTGGCCGAAGGCAAGGTGGGCTTGAAGAACTATGCCGCCGCCATGGGAGCTTACTCCATGCTCTACACGCCCGTGTACCAAGTGAGCGGCACGCCCGGCACGGTCAAGCTCTCCCTCACGGCGGACGCGGTGAACTGCTCCGCGCAAACCGAGCTAGGCGTGGTGATGGTTGAAATAACGGAGACCGGGGAAACTCCGGTAGGCGACTGGCAGTTTGCCACCCTGACCGGCACCGGACAGCAACTCGACTTCACGCTCGGGGCGTGCGGCAGTTATTACATAGCCATCGGCTTCGACGACCCGGCCGACCCCTACGGTACGAACGCGGTGGTCTACATCGACCAGCTGAAGGTGACGCAGGAGCTGGAGGCGGGTGCCGTGCTGTCGCGCCTGTCGCACATGGCAACGGCCTACAACCCCTCGGTGGACATTACCGTGCAGGAAGAGCTGCGCAACGGCATGTTCTACTACTACGTCTATGGCGTGAGCTTCGGTGCCAACGGGCAATTCTATTCCGCCCCCTCGGACATCATGCCAGTGCAGCTGCCCACGAAGGCGGAAAGCACCGTGGCCCACGGGCTTCGCCTGTACGCCGAACCGGGCCAGCTTACCGTGGTGGCCGTTGCGGAAAGCGAAGCAGTCATCTACGATGCATCGGGACGCGCCGTGCAAGCCGCCCGGCTCGCACCGGGAGCAAACACATTCGCCTTGCAACCCGGCTTGTACTTCGTGCGAAGTGGCGCGGACACCTACAAGGCCTTGTTGCAGTAGGTGCAGGGGTGTCCAACCGACTTGTTGAACCGCAAAGAGCGCAAAGAGCGCAAAGAGCGCAGAGGCAGAAGATGCCTTTGCGGTTCTTGGCGCTCTTTGCGGTTCATTTGCTTCCCCTTTGTTGCTCTTTCACACCCCTTGCCGCACGTGGCATTTTCTCATCGCGGGCAGATGTTTTACTGTTTACCCCCAATCGGTCATTGTATATTATTTAATCGTTATACATTTGCATAAAGTTTCAACATCAAAGTGTGGAATAAGACAGAAT
>CALUML010000108.1 GCA_944321745.1 uncultured Bacteroidales bacterium | reverse complement strand
GACCGCCTGCCTGCGGACATGGCGGAGGACGAATGGCTGTTCGTGCGCCGCAGCATGGACTACGTGGCCGAGCGGGTGGCTGCCCGCCAGTGGAATGAGGTGGGCGATATTTTATCTAAGATAAAGACGTACCAACGCCGCGTGGCGGGAGAGGTGCTGCCTGCCGACGTGCGTTTCGAGGTGGAGCGGGCGTATAACGGGTTGCATCACACGCGCCCGCTGGGCATGGGCTGCGCGGCGGTGGGGCTGGTGGCGTGGGGCTTGTACGTGTGGGGGCTGGCGCGCCCCGGGCGGGGTGGTTGTGTGTGTTTGGGTGTGTGGTTGGTGTTGGCTTGTTTGTTCGGGGCGGTGGGGGTGTATTTGGGGGCGGTCGTTGCCATGCGGGGCTACGTGGAGGGGCATGTGCCGCTGTCCAACGGCTTCGAGACGATGCAGTTCATGGCTTGGTGCTGCGTGCCGCTGGCTCTCGGGCTGCGCCGCCGCTGGCCGCTGGCCTTACCCCTGGGCTGGCTGGTGTGCGGGCTGGCGTTGCTGGTGGCCATGATGGGCGAGTCGAACCCGCCCATCACCCAGCTGATGCCGGTGTTGGCTTCGCCCTTGCTCAGCGTGCACGTGGCGGTCATCATGTTGGCCTACGTATTGTTGGCCTTTGTGATGCTCAACGGGGTCACGGCCTTGGCGTTGCACCTGTCGCGGCGCGACACGGGGGCGGAAGTGGAGCGGATGCAGGTGGTGAGCCGCCTGATGCTGTACCCGGCGGTGTTCCTGCTGGCAGCGGGCATTTTCGTGGGTGCGGTATGGGCCAACGTGTCGTGGGGACGTTACTGGGGCTGGGACCCCAAGGAGGTGTGGGCACTCATCACGTTGCTGGTGTACGCCGCGCCGCTGCACGTGGGGTCGTTGGCTTGCTTCCGCCGACCGGTGTTCTTCCATGCCTATTGCGCGGCGGCCTTCCTGGCGGTGCTGGTGACGTACTTCGGGGTGAACTTCCTGCTGGGCGGGCTGCACGGTTACGCCTGAGTGGTGCAGGAGAGGGCTTGGCACAGTTCCCCGTAGGTGGGCAGGGCGGGCAGGAAGTCATAGCGGTTGTGCGCCCGGTCTATGCGGCAGCAGTAATGCTCCAGGCCGTTGCTCACCATGAAAAACTGCACGCCCAGCCTGAGGTTGTACACCGCCACCTGGTCGAACACGGCCTGCGTGATGGGCACGGTGGGGGCTTTCACCTCCACGATGAGCAGCGGGCGGGCATCGGTGGCGAAGAACACGGCATCGCACCGCTTCTTCATGCCGTTCAGTTCTATCTGGTGCTCCACGGCGAGGCGGGCGGCGGGGTAGCCCAAGTGGCCGATGAGCAGGTGGATGAAGTGCTGCCTCACCCACTCCTCCGGGGTGAGGGCGACGTAACGTTTGCGCTGGGTGTCGAAAACAAAAAGGCGGTTGTTTTGTTTCTTTATTGTCAACGGACATTCCGGAAGGTTCAGTGGCTGCATATCGGATGGGTTTATTGGCTACAAGCTACGAGCTACAAGCTACGAGCTACAAGTGCCATGCGGGGTGTATCTCCCCGCTACTCGCTCCCCGCTACTTGCTACTTGCAGCCGGACTGCGAAAATACAAAAACAATATATAATAATGTATGAAGACGAAGAAAGAAATTGTGGAGAACTGGCTTCCGAGGTACACGAAGCGTCCCTTGGAAGAGTTCGACGACTACATCCTGCTCACTAACTTCAACAACTATGTGGAACTGTTTGCCCAGTGGAACGGCGTGCCGGTAGTAGGGCGCGACGGCAACATGCCCAACGCTTCGGCCCAGGGGGTGACCATTATCAACTTCGGCATGGGCAGTCCCAACGCGGCGGTTATCATGGACATCCTTTCGGCGGTGCATCCCAAGGCGGTGCTCTTCCTCGGCAAGTGCGGCGGCCTGCGCGACAAGAACAAAGTGGGCGACTACATCCTGCCCATCGCCGGCATCCGGGGCGAGGGCACGTCGGGCGACTATTTTCCCCCCGAGATACCGGCGCTGCCGGCCTTCAGCCTGCAACGTGCCGTGTCGTCGAACATCCGCGACTTCGGCAAGGACTATTGGACGGGTACCGTGTACACCACCAACCGCCGCGTGTGGGAACACGACGAGGCGTTCCGCCAATACCTGCGTTCCACCCGCGCCATGGCCGTGGACATGGAGACGGCCACGCTCTTCTCCGTGGGCTTCTACAACAGCATCCCTACCGGGGCGTTGCTCCTGGTGTCGGACATGCCTTTGCAGGCCGATGGCATCAAGACCATCGAAAGCGACAAGAAGGTGACGGCCAACTTCGTGGAGGAACACCTGCGCATCGGTATCAAGTCGCTGGCATCCCTCCAAAACAACAGCCGCACCATCAAGCACCTGCGCTTCGAGTAACTCACCCGTTTAACCACAAAGAGCGCAGAGGGCGCAAAGGATTTATGCGACACGGCAGACTGTTGACTGCCGACTGTTGACTTTCCTCCTTTGCGCCCTCTGCGCTCTTTGCGGTTATTAAACCTTGCGGTTATTGAATTCGCGGTTAAATTTCGTTGTGCTTTTTGCGCTTAAACTACATATCGTTATTTTTGCACCCATAATCACATCGTATGGACAGCGAAATCATCCTCATCAGTATTTCCGGTGACGACAAGCCGGGCGTGACGGCGGCCATCACGGGCATCCTCGGCAAGTACCACGCCGACATTTTGGACATTGGCCAGGCCGACATCCACCATTCGCTCTCGCTGGGCATCCTCTTCCGCACCTCCTGCCCGTCGGACTCGGGCAACATCCTGAAAGAAGTGCTATTCAAGTGTCACGAGCTGAACCTTACCCCGCGCTTCAGCCCCGTGACGGTGGAGGAATACAACAGTTGGGTGGGGCGGCAGGGCAAAAGCCGCTACATCGTCACTCTGTTGGGGCGTGTCATCACCGCCGAGCAGCTGTCGCTCGTCACCCGGGTGGTGGCCGACGAGGGGCTGAACATCGACTCCATCAAGCGGCTCACAGGGCGGCCCTCGCTCGATCCGGCCAGCGATGACGACCGCCGCTTTTGCGTGGAACTGTCGTTGCGGGGCGAATTGCCGGACAAGGAACGGTTGTCGGCCCAGTTCCTGCGCTATTCGGCCGAGCTGGGCGTGGACATTTCCTTTCAGAAGGATGACATCTTCCGTCGCAACCGCCGCCTCATCTGCTTCGACATGGACTCCACGCTCATCAAGACCGAGGTCATCGACGAACTGGCCGACCGTGCCGGGGTGGGTCGCGAAGTGCGTGCCATCACCGAGCAGGCCATGCGCGGCGAGATAGACTTCACCGAAAGTTTCACTCGCCGTGTGGCGTTGCTCAAAGGACTGGACGAGGGCGTGATGCGCGACATAGCCGAACATCTGCCCATCATGGACGGGGCGGAACGCCTCATGGGCATCCTCAAGAAGATTGGCATGAAAATTGCCATCCTTTCCGGCGGGTTCACCTACTTCGGCGAATACCTGAAGCGGAAGTTCGGCATCGACTACGTGTATGCCAACGAGCTTGAGATTAAGGACGGCAAACTGACGGGTCGCTACGTGGGCGACGTGGTGGACGGGCGGCGCAAGGCCGAGCTGCTGCGTCTCATTGCCCAGGTGGAACGCATCAACCTGGAGCAGGTCATTGCCGTGGGCGACGGGGCCAACGACCTGCCCATGCTCAACCTAGCCGGGCTGGGCATTGCCTTCCACGCCAAGCCCAAGGTGAAGGCCAACGCCCGCCAGTCCATCTCCACCATGGGGCTGGACGGCATCCTCTATTTCCTCGGCCTGCGGGACGTGCACATGGAGGAGAAAGATTAGCGATTAGTGATTAGCGGGTATGCGAAGGTGCTTTACAATGGCATCCAGGCATCTTTCTTGCCAACAGCCGATGGCGTGATGAACGATTAATCTGATTTGACGATTTCGCGATTATGCGATTCCCCGATTAGACAATATAAATATATATGTATAGAAAATTCCTTTTCCCCGTCCTGCTTCTCTGTGCCGCGATGCTGCACGGGCAGGAGCAGGCATACGAAGCAGGCAAACTGTCGCCAGCCACGGCGCATTTCATCCGGGAATACAACCACACCCGGCTTGATACCGCCCAGCGGCAAGCCATGCTGAAACGCTATGTCGTGAAGCGGCAGTCGGCAGGCGACACCCGTGTCAATGCCTTCGTCACCCTGCACGAGGGGTACGAACCGGAAAGCCTGCCGGACACGTTCGGCTTGCGCATAGTCACCCGCGTGCCGTCGCTCCGCCTTTTCACCGCCTCCGTGCCTGCCGGGCAACTCGAAGCCCTCGCCCGGCACCCCGCCGTGCAACGGGTGGAAATGGGTACGCCCGTGAACCTCACGCTGGATGAAGCCCGGCCGGCCGCCAACGTAGACGAGGTGCAGCAAGGCAGCGGCCTGCCATCGTCCTACACGGGCAAAGGCGTGGTGGTGGGCATTGTGGACGGGGGCTTCCAGTACAACCACCGGGACTTCTACTCCAAGGACGGCAGCACCTACCGCGTGAAGCGCGTGTGGGATACCAACGTGCCCGACAGCGGTAAATATGAAACCGAAGAAGCCATCCTCGCCGCAGCGTACGACCTGCACGCCAATTCCTGGGAAACCCACGCCACCCATGTGGCGGGCATCGCCGCCGGGGCGGATACCACGCAAGGCTACCAGGGCGTGGCTCCCGATGCCGAACTGGTGTTCGTGAGCTACAGCAACGACAACGCCAGCATCATCAACGGCATACAATATATATATGACTACGCCGAATCCGTGGGCAAACCCGCCGTGGTCAACCTTAGCCTCGGCATGCATGTGGGGCCGCACGACGGCACTTCCCAGTTCGACCGCGTGTGCGACGCGCTGCAAGGCGAAGGCCGCCTGCTCGTGGGCGCGGCAGGCAACGAGGCGGCAGACGACATCCACATCAGCAAGACCTTCACCCCTGCCGACACCCTGCTGCGCACGTTCATTGAATACACACCCGGTTACTACGCCATAGCCGACCTGTGGAGCGATGCCGGGCAATCGTTCTCCATCGAACCCGTGCTGTACAACCTGCAGACGGGCGAGGAAACCTCCCTGTCACACGATACCATCCTGCCGGTGGACGGCAGCCACTCGTATGATTTCCCGCTCTCGGGCTACACCGGCAGCCGATACGATGCCCTGTCCATATATGCCACCCGCGACCCCAACAACGACAAGGCCAATGCCTACGTGGCCGTTGCCCTGACGCGCTCTTTGGGCAATTCGTTTGCCTTGGGGCTGAAAGTGTCGGCCACGCAAGGCACGGTGCAGGGCTGGTGCACCAATGCCAGTTTCGCCGATGAAGGTGTGCCCGGCTGGACTGCGGGCGACGAGCACAGCACGATGGACGAGATAGGCGGCACGGGCAACCGCATCATCACCGTGGGGGCGTACACCTCAAAGGACCACTTCCGCAACACGTGGGGGCAGTCCGGCACGATGGGCGAAACCCTGGGGCGCATCGCCACCTTCTCCAGCCTCGGCCCCACGCCGGACGGCCGCACGAAGCCCGACATCACCGCGCCCGGCACGGTGCTCATATCCGCCTTTACCGACAAAACGTCCAGCCTGTTCAGCACCTACCGTTCCTACGTGGTGAGCCGCGAGACCGACAGCTATTATGGGGCCATGCAGGGCACGTCCATGGCCTCGCCCTTCGTCACCGGCGTGCTGGCCACCTGGCTGGAGGCCAAGCCCGACCTCACCCCCGAGGAGGTGCGCAGCATCTTGTCATACACTGCCATCAACGATGACTATACCGGCGATCTGGCCGGAGTGCCCGACAACACGTGGGGATATGGCAAGATAGATGCCCTGGCCGGCATCCAGCGGGTTATCGCCCTGCGGCAACGCGCCGAATACCACAAACAGTATGGCGACATCGGCGTGACGCAGGACGTGTCCGCCCGCCGTATCTCCCTGCATGTTTACACGGAGGAAGAGGTGACGCAAATCTCCGTGCGCTTCTACACCATAGCCGGGCAGCAGATGGGCAGCACCACCGTAGCCGTGGCCGACCCCTTGCAACCGCTCGACATCGACGTGTCCCTGTTGCCTCCCGGCATCTACGTGCTGGACGTGTCCGCCGAAGGCATCCGCTTCGAACCGCAGAAGGTGGTGCTGAGATAACCGTCCGAACTCGCAGTGTCAATTGTCTTTCCCCTATATGGTCGTCCCTTAAAAAGCGCACATTTGCAGGATATTGTTTCATCCCAACATTCCGCAAATGTATACTCTTTAAGGGACGACCACTTACATTTGTTTAAATGATAGGTCGGCTGGCGGTCACGCCTCCCAGTCCACGAATACGATGACGAGCACGGCGGCCACCAACGCCATGGCGATGAGGATGCTGACCAGCTTCTCGCAGTACTTCCTGTCCTTGAAGCGGGGGTCGAAGAGCGAGAGGAAGATGTCATTCCATATAAATGCGTAAGTCAGTGCCATTACGAACCCAAGCGTGCTTTCCGGGTAGAGAAAGTAATATACCAACCCGGGAGTTGATACCGTGATGGCGGGTATCAATATCCGCATCCATATACGCTGGGCGCGCTTTATTTCTTCTTCGGTGTACATGAGGGAACAAATTAGCAGATTATATTGTTTCTCGAAAGTTTACACTCATTCAGGGAATGCCATGGCCAATAACACCAGCCCACAAAACCAGCACAGCAGAGCCATAAGCAGGACTTTCATCTTATGCCGAAATGCCTTATCCTGAAGTTTAGGATGGAACAAGGCCAAGAACACCGTACCGCACGTGCTGATGAAATAGGTTATAATGACTCCCCTCCAGCCTGCACCCGGACTTCCGAAGAAGTAATACACCAGGCAGGCCGACGACAGCAGCGCATTGAGTATGAAAAGTCTCCATGCTTTCCGAACAGTTACTTGATTGTCCATAGTACATGTATATTAGTGGTTAAAACCCACCCAAAGAGAGTTTTCTCTCAGAGACGGAAACCGGCCGACACCCCGACAGAAAGGATGTCGGGCGTGGAAGCATGCACACAATAGCGCGTGTATTGCACCAGTATGCCAATGGAAACGCAGGAATTGAAACGGTAATCATACGTCCCCCGTACCAAAAAGCCGTGGTCTGAATAGACCTTGTCCGCCTGGCTGGACAGGTGCACGTCGAAAGCCAGCGCGTAACCGCCCGACAGCCCGATGCAATGATGCCCGGTTTCCCAAGGTTTCACACCAACGAACAAACTGCCGCCTCCCACGTTTGCCCAGTCCCGCACCTCACCCTCCCGGAGCCAGCGGCGGTCGGTGTCACGGGAATAATAATACGAAGCCCCCAACCCGAAGAACAACGGCACTTTGGGAACGTGGATCTCCAAATCCACGCCGCTGTGCATGTTGTTAGTGGCGTAGGGGTTGTGCAGCACATTGACCATGACCCCCCAACGGAAAAGCCCGAAATAAGGCTCTTGCCCCTGCTGCTGTTGGGCTTGCGCGGTGGAGATGTCAAGCGATAAAAGGAGCAGCAAGGCAACAAGAACTGGATTTTTATCAACCATAATTTATTTCAATAATTCCACCGCTTCATCATAACCTTTGTAGGGCGAGTCGCGACGTTCATAATCCCTTACGAACGTCCCAAGCGTTTCGCCTTGCTTATTCATCACAATGAGGGAAGCGTAGTATTCCCCTTCGGGGTTTACGCTTTGGTTAAAGCGATAGAATTTCTCACTTGCCTTTTTCCCGCGAATGTCGATTATTTTTCGGATTGGAGCTTGTAGACTCTTGAACGCCTTGGGCGAATAAAGCGAATCGGTAATGATAACGGCTTTCAGCGTGTTGTGGTACACCGTATCGAGCAT
>CALUML010000107.1 GCA_944321745.1 uncultured Bacteroidales bacterium | reverse complement strand
GCCTGCACAAAGAAGACCGACCAGGCCCAGTACCGCGAGCTCGAAGCCTTCTCCAAGTTCGGCAGCGACATGGACCCCGCCACCAAGGCCATCATCGACAAGGGGCAGCGCAACGCCCGCTTGCTCATACAGAAGCAATACCACGCCCTGCCCGTGGAAAAGGAAATCGCCATCATCTACGCCGGCACGCGCGGCCTGCTCGCCCAGGTGCCCGTGGAGCGCGTGGCCGACTTCGAGCAGCAATACCTCGACCTGCTCGACACCAAATACCGCCACGAGGTGCTCGACAAGCTGCGCGACGGCATCCTCGACGACGACGTGGAAGCACGCCTGCGCGAAACCGCCGCCACCGTGGCCGGACAATACAAGTAAGCTACGAGCTACAAGCTACGAGCTACAAGTGCCATGCGGGATGTGGCGGAAGCCTCGGAGCAAACGACTTGTAGCTCGTAGCTTGTAGCTTGTAGCTAAAAAAAACTATTCACTGGAAAAATGGCTTCGCTCAAAGAAATAAAGAACCGCATCAACGCCACCTCCTCCACGCAGAAGGTGACCTCGGCCATGCGCATGGTAGCCTCGGCCAACCTCAGCCGGGTGCAGGCCCGCATCAACACCTTCCGCCCCTACCAGGAAGCCTACGCCCGCATCCTGCAAGCCCTGCTCGCCTCCGCGCCCGACACGGACTCGCCCCTGGCCGCCACGCGCGAGGTGCGCCACGCCACCCTCGTGGCCCTGGCCGCCGACTCGGGCCTGTGCGGCGCGTTCAACGCCAACATCCTCCGCCTGCTCGACGAACAGGCCGGCACCCTGCGCCAGGCGGGCATCGGGCTCACCCTCATCCCCATCGGCAAAAAGGCCGCCGAGCACGCGCGGAACACACACACCGCCGACAACGCCGATGCCCCCTGCCCCACCGCCCACGCGGGATTCGACACGGCAAAAGCCCTCGCCGACCGCCTCATGCGCGACTTCCTGGACGGCAAGACCGACCGCGTGATGCTGCTGCACAACCACTACGTGAACAACGTGCACCAGACGCCCGCCGCCGTGCAGCTGCTGCCGCTCGCCTTCGAACAGCCCGGCGAAACGGCAACACCCGACCCCGCCCCCGACTACCTGCTCGAACCGGGACGCGACGAGCTGCTGCGCCGCCTGGCACCCGACATCGTGCACAACCGCCTGTACCTCGCCATGCTCGACTCCTCGCTGGCCGAATACGCCGCCCGCATGGTGGCCATGCAGATAGCCACCGACAACGCCGACGACCTGCTCTCCGACCTCAACATCCAGTACAACAAGCAACGCCAGCAGAAAATCACCAACGAACTGCTCGACATCGTGGGCGGCGCGGCGGCGCTGGAATAGACCATTTACAATTTGACTATTGACAATTGACAATTGACCGCCTGCGCCGGATTTCCGTGCCTGCGCAGCCAAATTTCCGTTATAACGCAACAAAAATTCCGTACTGACGCAACGAAAATTGCATCGGTACGGAATTTTTTTATGCCATACAGAAGGGATGCGGCGGACGCGGAGTGGCAGGGGAGGGACACAGAGTACACATAGTTTTTCTTCGCCTGGCATCTTTAGAAAGCACACATCGTTTGTCCCGAAGCTCCGCACCGGGATTTGGGGCTACTATTGCCGGCCTGAAGCCGTCGAGGCATTTCCCGGTCGCGGCACCCCTGTGCCGCGACAAGCTATGTGCGCTTCCTAAAAAGCAGTAGCAAAGGAAAAACTATGTGCCACTCTGTGACCCCATCCGTGCCACTCTGTGACCCCATCCGTGCCGCTCTGTGACCCCATCCCGCGCCGCTACGTGACCTCAACGTACCGCGCCGCACGCAAGGTCAGCGGCCGCCCCGCACCGGCAGGAACAGCACCGCGTCCGCCGTGAGGGCCGCGGCCGTGCCCTCGTCGGACACTTCCACGTAGGCACCCGCCCCCGCGCCGAGGCGCATCCGCCCCAGGCGTATCCATTCGCCCTGCGTCTGCCCCTCAATCAGCACGGAACGCTTGTCTATCATCTCTTTCCACACTTCGCGGCCATCGCTCCAGGCCACGGCCATCGTGCCCGACTCGTCGCCCGGGTAGGGCTTGGGGAAATACAGGTAAACCTCGTATTCGCCCGCCTCCACGATTTCGGGCATGTAGCGGGCCACGAGCCGCCCCTCGCCCTTGCGGGCGGTGAGGAAGTCGCGCCCGTAGCTGCGGTGCGGGTCGTTGTCGCGCCGCCACCGGCCGGTGAGGGTCACGCGCGACGCGTCGTCATTGTCCACCAATATCTCGGGCGTGCTGCCGTCGGCCAGGGGGTCGGCCTGCATGGTGCGGCTGATGTCGATGGCCTGCACGTCCTGCACCGCCACCCCGGTGTCGATGGCCCGGCACGCCGCCACCGCCGCCGCCTGCCCCAGCACCATGAACACCGGCTCCATGCGGATGGACCCGTAGGCGATGTGCGAGGCCGACAGGCACACGGGCACCAGCAGGTTGCGCGCCTCGCCCCGGCGCGGCACGATGGCACGGTACGAGATGGGGTACGGGGGAAATCCGCCCACTTCCACGTTGCCCTCGTTCTTCACCACGCCGTCCACCACCAGGCGGTCGCAGTTGTGCGAGTCCATCGTGTAGGCCGCCCAGGCCACGGGGTCGTCCACCACCTCGCGCCCCGTGCAGTGGTGCTCGGTCATCACCACGTCGGCCACCATGCGCCGCGCCTCGCGCACGTACAGCTGGTGCGTCCAGTGGCCGTTGTCCGTATATTCATCCTTGGGGTAGCCCCACTTCAGCATCTCGCGGCGGAAGTGCTCCGGCACGCGCTCGTCGTGCCCCAGGAAGTAGAACATGCCTTTCGTGTAATCCTCGTGCGCCTTCCAGATTTCCGCCCTGCGCTCGTAGCTGGCTTCGGGGTATTCCCAGTTCATCCCGATCATGTCGGTGGAGCTGCCGCCGCCGTTGTTGATGTCCGCCTTGCGGTTGGGCATCCGGCTCCAGATGAAGTAGTCGTACACCGAGCGGCGCGGCGACACCTCGTGCAGGCGCAGCATCAGCTCGTAGCGGGCCGGGTCGTAGTTGTCGGGCCGGGTGATGGGCACCATGTTGTCCGGGTCGTCGGTCAGGCACACGCGGAAGTTGTACGCCTGCACCTTGCGGTCGCCCGAGCCGGTGGGGGCCAGCGTGTCGCCGCCCACGCCCCATATCAGCCCGCTGGCCGGGTTGCCCGGTTCCACGTAGGGGTCGATGGGGTCCCAGAACTGGTGCCCGCGCATCAGCTGCACGCCGTTGTACGTCTCGCCGTACACGCTGTTGGCCTCGCGCCCCACGGTGTAGGTCACGCCCGCCCGCGCCATGAGGTCGCCCTCGTAGGTGCAGTCGATGAACATGCGGGCACGCACCGTGCGGTTGGCGGCCTGCGCCGGGGCGGGCGAATGCTCCAGCTCGATGGAGCCGATGCCCCCGTCGCGCATCTGCACCCCGTGCAGGCGGTAGTCGTAGAGCACCTCCACGCCCGCGCGTTCCACGTAGCCGTTGAGCGTGCGCTCGGCCACCGAAGGCTCGAACACCCACTGCTCCAGCTTGCCGTAGTGGCTGCCCAGGCGGCGGTAGAAGTCGCGCGCCAGCCCGGTGACCACGTACTTGTTGCCGATGTCGGTGTAGCCCAGCCCGCCCGAGGTCATGCCGCCGAGGTGCCGCCCCGGCTCCACGAGCAGCACCGACTTGCCCTTCATGGCCGCCGTGTAGGCCGCCATCACCCCCGCCGCCGTGCCGCCGTACACGCACACGTCCACCTCGCGCCACGCGCCTCCCCGGCCCGTGCACCCCGCCAGCACGAGGCACACGGCCACGAGGGGGGAAAAGAATTTATACAAGATTTTCATACCAATAAAAAGATGTTTTGTTTTAACGCAAAGATAAGGAAAGATGATGGAAAAAATTTGCCCCCATCTTCAAAAAACGCAATACCAGGACAGCCACATGCACATCTTGAACAACACAGCCACGCCGCCAACACACCTGTCGCATTTCCCACACATAAAAGCTAAACAACATCTCCCTGCACCAATCTCAGGTTCAAGCCATATCCGCAATTTGCCCGCGTCCGCCAATATCCGTATATTTACGGTGCAAAACAATTTCACCAAACGACAACCATCCCGATGAAAAAGCCATTCCTCCTCCTGCTGTGCCTTGCGCCCCTGTGGCTGCGCGGGGCCGACGTGTGGGTGGAAGCCGAGAGCTTCCGCGACAAAGGCGGCTGGGTGCTCGACCAGCAGTTCATGGACCTCATGGGGTCGCCCTACCTCATGGCACACGGCATGGGGCAACCCGTGGCCGACGCACGCACCACGGTGCGCTTCGACCAGGGCGGCACGTACCACGTGTACGTGCGCACGTACAACTGGACCTCGCCCTGGCACGACGGCGAAGGCCCCGGCGCATTCACCCTGTCGGTCAACGGCCACCGCGCAGGCGGCACGCTGGGCACCGCGGGCGATGCCTGGCAATGGCAACCCGCCGGACGGGTGCGCGTGCGGGCAGGCGAAGCCACGCTGGCCTTGCACGACCTCACGGGCTTCGACGGCCGGTGCGACGCCATCTACTTCACCACCGACCCCGCCACCCTGCCGCCCGCCGGCGGCGACGCGCTGGCCGCCTTCCGCCGCGGCAAGGTGAACCCCACCGCCCACGTGGCCACGCACGAGGGCTACGACCTGGTGGTGGCGGGCGGAGGCGTGGCGGGCATTTGCGCCGCCCTCTCGGCCGCACGGCTGGGCTGCCGGGTAGCCCTGGTCAACGACCGCCCCGTGCTGGGCGGATGCAACAGCTCGGAGGTGCGGGTGCACCTGGGCGGGCGCATCGAGGCGGGACGGTACAAGCAACTGGGCAACCTCATCAAGGAAATAGGCCCCACGCGGGGAGGCAACGCCCAGCCAGCCGACTACTACGAGGACGACAAGAAACTACAGGCCGTGCAAGCCGAGCCGCGCATCACGCTGTACCTCAACTGCCGTGTGACGGGCGTGGAGATGGACGGACGGCACATAACGGCCCTGCGGGCGCAACACACCGAAACGGGCGAGGAAATGCGACTGGGCGGCTCGTGCTACGCCGACTGCACGGGCGACGGCACGGTGGGCTACCTGGCGGGAGCCGACTGGCGCATGGGGCGCGAGGCACGCCACGAATACGGCGAAGCCGCCGCCCCGCCGGTGGCCGACAGCCTCACCATGGGCGCGTCCGTGCAATGGTACTCGGTGGAAGAGCCGCGCCCGTGCCGCTTCCCGCCGTTCCGCTACGGGGCGGACTTCAACGCCGGAAACGCCCGCCGCGTCACCATGGGCGAATGGACATGGGAAACGGGCATGGGACGCGACCAGGTAGCCGAAGCGGAACGCATACGCGACTACGGCCTGCTGGTGGTGTACTCCAACTGGAGTTTCCTGAAAAACGAGCTGAAGGACGATGCCTTCGCACGCCGCCGCTTAGGCTGGGTGGCCTACGTGGCAGGCAAGCGCGAGTCGCGCCGACTGCTGGGCGACTACGTGCTGAAGCAGGACGACCTGTGCAAGCACGTGTTCCACGAAGACGGCTCGTTTGCCACCACCTGGTCCATCGACCTGCACCACCCCGACTCGGCCAACGCCGCGCAGTTCCCCACCGGCAGCTTCATCTCCGTCGACCGGCACATCCCCATCCACCCCTACGCCGTGCCCTACCGCTGCCTGTACTCGCGCAACACGGACAACCTCTTCATGGCGGGGCGCAACATCAGCGTGACGCACGTGGCCCTGGGCACCGTGCGCGTGATGCGCACCACCGGCATGATGGGCGAGGTGGTGGGCATGGCGGCCTCGCTGTGCCGCCGCTACGGCATCACGCCCCGCGAGGTGTACCAGCACCACCTGCCCGAACTGCAAGCCCTGATGCGCCAAGGCACCGGCCGACAGGGCCTGCCGAACAACCAGCTGTACAACGAAGGCAGCACGCTGGGAGAAGTAGGCGAGGAGTGAGAGGCAAGGGGCAAGGGACGGGTAACGGGACACCCCCGTGCCTGCGCGGCCAAATTTCCGCCCTAACGCAACAAAAATTCCGTACTGACGCAACGAAAATTGCGTCGGTACGGAATTTTTTATGCCATGCAGAAGGGATGCGGCGGACGCGGAGTGGCACAGAGTTTTCAAGCGAAGAAAAACTCTGTGCCGCTCCGTGTCCCCTCCATGTTTCCTCAATCTGCACCTGTCCTGCTATCAGCGGGAAAAGGTCACGGCAGCGCGATGGTGCGCGGGTCGGTGGTGGGGCCATCGACGTGCAGCAGGCCGTCACCGCCAATGCGCATGGGGTCGATGAACACCACCCGCTCATCGCCCGTGGCGGTGGTGCGGGCGTGGTACACGCAGTAGAGCGAGTCGCCCAAGGCCAGCACCATGTTGTGCCCGGTGCCGCTCACGGTGCCACCCTGCGGGGTGTCCTTCTGCAACACGGGGTTGTTGGCCGCCTTGGTGAAGGGGCCGAGGGGGTTGCTGGCCGTGGCGTAGCCCACCGCGTAGTGCTGCCCGCCGAAGAAGTTGGCCGAGTACATCATGTAATACGTGTCGCCGTGCCTGAACAGGTACGACCCCTCCGTCCAACGGCGGTTCACCTCGCGGGCGGTCACCGAGCGGCTTTCCCATTCGGCCTGGCGGTCGTCCATCTTCACGGGCGGGCGCAGCATGAGTTGCGGCTCGCCGACGATGCCCGAGAAGTCGGGCTTCAGTTCCACGCCGTATATCCAGCTTTCCTCCACCTCGTCGTACCAGCCCTGCTCCCGCGCCCAGTCGGCTATCTCGCTCTGTACCGGGTGCTTGTAACAGCAGCGGGAGTAGTACAGGTACACCTTGCCCCGCTCGTCGTCGAAGTAGAGGTTGGCATCGATGACGGGATAGCCGGGGTCGAACACCGGGCGCGCCAGCTCTTCGCGGAACGGGCCGGTGGGCTTGTCGGCCACCGCGTAGCCGATGCGGAAGTTCTCACCCTCGTTCGTGGGGTTTTCCTTCCAGTTGGCACTGAAGAAGAGGTAATACTTGCCGCCGCGTTCGTACACCTCGGGTGCCCAGAAGCAGTCCACCGTCCACGACTCGGGGGTTGCCCCTTGGTAGACCAGCCCTTCGTCCGTCCAATGCACCATGTCGTCGGACGAATAGGCGCGGAAGCCAGCCTCGCCCGAGGTGCCGTACATGTAGAAACGTCCGTCGGAGGCGTGGAGCACGAACGGGTCGCCGTAGGCCACGTCCAGGGGATTGGTGTAGGTCACACTTTTCTCTTTCTTCGCGCACGACAGCAGCGCAAGGGCCACCACGGCGCATACTAAAATCTTTTTCATTTTTTTGTAGTTAATCGTTATACGTTTGGGAGCGGGGAGCGGGGAGCGGGGAGCAGGAAGAGCCAAAAGTTGGCCGTCCATAGAGGACATGCCTACCCGCTACTCGCTACCCGCTACCCGCTACCGAAATCAAAACTCCGGTGCTTCCGCCTCCAGCGAGGGCGTGCCGCCCGCCACATAGGGCCATCCGGCCTCGTCCCACAGCACGCGGTCGAGGAAGAGCATGCGGCCTTCGGGGCGTTGCAGGTCCACGCCGTGGTAGAGTATCCAGTCGTTACCCGCGCCGTCCTGTACGATTTCGGAGCAATGGCCGTTGCCCACGAAGCGGTCGCTCTTGCCGATGACCACCTCGTAGCCGTTGTCCATCATGCTCTTGCCGCTCTTGTCCACGTAGGGGCCGAACAGGCTGTCGGCGCGCCCCACCACCAGCTGGTAGGTGCTTTTCGCCCCTTCGCAGCACGAGCCGACGGAGGCGAAGAGGTAGTATTTGCCGTCGTGCCGGTGGATGTACGTGCCCTCGAAGGCCGTGCCTGCCACGCGCTGCGGCTTGCTGCCTTCGGCCACGGCCAGGCCGTCGTCCGCGAGGCGGATGGCGTAGATGCCCCGGAAGCTGCCCCAGAAGAGGTATTTCGCCCCGCCTTCTTCTATATAAAACGGGTCGATGGAGTTCTGCACGCCGATTTCATTG
>CALUML010000106.1 GCA_944321745.1 uncultured Bacteroidales bacterium | reverse complement strand
AAAGGGTCGTACCCCTTTAGGCAAAAGGGTCGTACCCCTTTAGGCAAAAGGGTCGTACCCCTTTGGGCAAAAGGGTCGTACCCCTTTAGGCAAAAGGGTCGTACCCCTTTGGGCAAAAGGGTCGCACCCTTTTTAGGCAAAAGGTCAGCACCCTTTTGGGCAAAAGGTAAAGCCCCTCCTTTGGAGGGGTTGGGGGAGGCTTTTAGGGGGGGGTGTCCCTTTAGGGGGGTAGGGGAAGGTTTATAAAGCGGGTGGTATAGCCCCTCCCTGGGAGGGGTTGGGGAGGCTTCTGAAAGGATTGGGGAGGCTTATTGCTTTGCAGGAGCGAAGTTACAAGAAAAAGGCGACATTTGCAAATGCAAACACCACCACATGTTAATATTGCCTAAATAATGCAGCATTCCGCGTGCCAAATTGCACCATGACACGCCCCTTCCTTTATGCCTGCCGCTCAGCTGCATCCTGTCTTATCAAAAGATACGCAAACATGCCGGAATGTTCCCGGCAGATGTTTTCCCAATCGTGCGCACAAACAGCAAAACCTGTGCACACAATCCAAGGAACCTGCGGACATTCCCGAATTATTTCGTACTTTTGCCCGAAAGTTCCCAATCAACCCATGCCGACTATGGACCAGGTTAACATCAAAGACAAGACTTTCGCGCTTTCCATCCCGGAAAGCGACATCCTCCAGGCGGTGGAAGCGGTGGCACAATGCATCAACCGCGACCTGGCGGGGCAAGACCCCTTGTTCGTGTGCGTGCTCAACGGCGCGTTCATGTTCGCCGCCGACCTGATGAAGCGCATCGACATCCCGTGCGAAATCACGTTCGTCAAGCTGTCGTCCTACAGCGGCGACTCCACTACCGGCACGGTCAAAGAAATCATGGGACTGAACAAAAGCATCGAAGGCCGCAACGTGGTGGTGGTGGAGGACATCGTGGACACCGGCATCACCATGGAAAGCATCCTGCGCTCGCTGCGCGGCAAAGGGGCGCGGAGCATCCGGGTGGCCACCTTCCTGCAAAAACCCGACGCCCTGCAACGCGACATCACGGTGGACTACGTGGCCATGCAAATCCCCAACGACTTCATCGTGGGCTACGGGCTGGACTACGACGGCTACGGGCGCAACCTGAAAGATATTTATACGATAGTCAAATAGTCAACGGTCAACGGTCAACAGTCAACGGTCGGCGGTCAACCGTGCCGCCCAGCCGGGCCGATCCGGCACTACCGACCGTTGACTGTTGACCGTTGACCGTTGACAAAAAAAATAAATCCATTATGCTCAACATCATCATTTGCGGTGCCCCCGGAAGCGGCAAAGGCACACAGAGTGCGTTAATCAAAGACAAATACAACCTGCTGCACCTCTCCACGGGCGACCTGCTGCGGGCGGAAATAGCGGCCAAGTCCGACCTGGGGCGCGTGGCCGAAAGCTACATCGCCAACGGCCAGCTGGTGCCCGACAGCATGATTATCGACATCCTGGACAAGGCCATCAGCGAACGGGAAGCCGCCGATACATATAACGGTCTGATACTCGATGGTTTCCCCCGCACGGTGGCGCAAGCCGAAGCCCTCGAAGGCCTGCTGAAGAAGCACGGCAAGGAGCTGTCCGTGCTGCTCGACCTCGCCGTGGACGAAGCGGAACTGGTTGACCGGCTCATCAAGCGCGGACAGACCTCCGGCCGAAGCGACGACAACCTGGAAACTATCAAAAAACGGCTGGACGTGTACCACGAAAAGACCGAGCCGGTGAACGATTATTACAAGAAGCAAGGCAAATACGTCGCCATCCCGGGCATGGGAAGCATCGACGAAATATTCGGGCGCATTTGCGAAGCCATAGAGAAATTATAATCCGGATGCAGGGAGCGGGAAACGGGGAGCGGAGAAACCGCTTGCCCGTTGCCCGCTCTTTTTGTCGCTAACCGTTAATCACTAAACACTAACCGTTATCCCCATGGCAGGTTCCAACTTTGTAGACTACGTGAAGATATTCTGCCGCTCCGGCAAAGGCGGGGCAGGCTCGGCCCATTTGCACCGGGAAAAGTACATCCCCAAAGGCGGACCCGACGGCGGCGACGGCGGGCGCGGCGGGCACATCATCCTGCGCGGCAACAAAAATTACTGGACGCTCATCCACCTGAAATACGCCCGGCACGTGTTTGCCGGCGACGGCGGGGCGGGCGGGTCAAGCCGCAGCTTCGGCAAGAACGGCGAGGACAAGTATATCGACGTGCCCTGCGGCACGGTGGTGTACGATGCCGAGACGGGCGACTTCATGGCCGACATCACCGAGGACAAGCAGGAGGTCGTCCTGCTCAAAGGCGGCCGGGGCGGGCTGGGCAACTGGCACTTCCGCACCGCCACCAACCAGACGCCGCGCTTTGCCCAGCCGGGCGAGCCCGCCCAGGAGAAAACCGTCATCCTGCAGCTGAAGGTGCTGGCCGACGTGGGGCTGGTGGGCTTCCCCAATGCCGGCAAGTCCACCCTGCTCTCGGTGGTGTCCGCCGCCAAGCCGGAAATAGCCGATTACCCCTTCACCACCCTGGTGCCCAACCTGGGCATCGTGGCCTACCGCGACAACCAGTCGTTCGTCATGGCCGACATCCCCGGCATCATCGAGGGGGCCGCCGAGGGGCGCGGGCTGGGGCTGCGCTTCCTGCGCCACATCGAGCGCAACGCCATCCTGCTGTTCATGGTGCCCGCCGACAGCCGCGACATACGCGAGGAATACAACATCCTGCTCAACGAACTGAAGAAGTACAACCCGGAACTGGCGGACAAGCACCGCATCCTGGCCATCACCAAGTGCGACATGCTGGACGACGAGCTGATGGACGAAATGCGGCAGGACGTGCCGGATGATGTCCGCGTCGTGTTCATCTCCTCCATCAGCGGGCTGGGCATCGGCGAATTGAAGGATGCCTTGTGGCAGGCGTTGAACGATGAATCCAACAAGGTGCTGGAGATAACGCACCGCCCCATAGCCATCAAGCCGGAAGAAGCGGCACGCGGGCAAGAAGAGCCGGAAGAAGACGGCGAGGAAGAAGAATTCCACACCATCTACCTCAACGAGGAGGACGATGACGACGACCTCACCAAGTACAAAGGCATCGGCTGGGATGACCCGCTGTAGCCGCCTGTCGACACGAATACGAAACAGCCTCTGTGAACGGTGGGTTCACAGAGGCTTCTTCTTTACGAGACTTTGATATAAATTCTTCGTATTCTTTAGGAGATAGTATTTGAGTATTCATATTATAATAACAAATGGTTTTATTATGTTATTATCAAAATCACATTTAAAGCAATCGATAAGATTGTTATTATAGGCCAGATAATGCAGAATATAAGCACATTGATGGATTCATAATCTAAATCAAGTTGTTTACCTGTATATAATAACCATTGTACGCAAAGATTGAATATGCTTAACTCTAATGGCTCCGTATAGTATTTATTCCAATAGTAATTAAACACTTTCTTAGAACAAAGACAGAGTGGTAATATAAAGAACAACTGAAGTCCTTTATATAGTAGTTTTATTATTTTCTTCATAATCTCCAAATTCAGAATCATGTTCATTACAATATTCTTTTAGTCTTTACAACAACAGCCTATGCACATTGCATTAAACAAAGATCAAAAACAAGGAAAGAACCACGGTATTGAAAATTCCGATAGGGCAAAAAAAGGAAATGCCGATTGCATTATACCATGCAATCAGCATCTCCTTTCCACGTGATCCCGGCGGGATTCGAACCCACGACCCACAGCTTAGAAGGCTGTTGCTCTATCCAGCTGAGCTACGAGACCCCACGACCCTTCCTATAGGGGCGTGCAAAAGTACGCTATTTTTCGCAATTATCCAACTTGCGGACAAGGAAAACCCTCCGGCGGAACTACTTCAGCCGGGCGATGGTGTCATTGCCCAGCTTGGTTTTCTTATCGATGTGGTTCAGCACCTCCATGACAAACGGATTGCTCTCGAAGCTGCCGCGCACCGACTCGAAATCCAAGTGCTTGCGTTCCTCATCGCCGTCCACGCCAAAGCCCGTGCGCGAATTGAGGTTGAATTCTTTCTTGGCATCCTCGTAGATCAGCCGGTCGAGCTTGACCACCGATTCCCGCCACAGGTTAATCATGCCGACGACATCATCATACGTGACCTCCGCCATCGGCTTGCCCCAGTACCGCTCCAGTTGGTCGGCTGCCCACGTCCATTCATAGTCGTAATAACGGGCATGCATGTCCTCCAGTCGTCTTTGGATATCCGGCAACGTGACCGTCCCCTTTTCTATGTCGTTCAGCAGCTTTTCCACCTCGCTTTGGGGGGCAATCAAGCCCGACAAGTCTATCCATTCACCCAGCCCCGTTTCCATGCCGGGCTGCAAGCGGGCACGCACTTCCTCCACACCGTGGTACTCACGTTCACCCAAACGGCTGATGAGCGAGTTGCCCAAGAATTTATATAAGGCGATGTTATACAAGTCTATGCCCTTCAACAAAGCCGAACGCTTGATGCGGCAATTCTGATACGTGTACTCCTCGGTCGTCTCGCCCGAAATGGCCTGCAACTCCTTCAAGATGTCGCGTCCCTTTATCATTTTCTGAATGGTATAAGGGCTGAGCAGATTGAAATTGATGGGGTCGAGCTTGCAGCTGTCCTTGCGGGCATCGCGCTTCGGCCATTTTTGCGCATCGCGGATGGTGCCCACACTGCGCAGGTTGACGGCAGGCACCAGGTAGCTCTCCGTGGCATTTTCGATGAGGTAGGAAAAGGGCATGTCCGACGTATCCGAATGTTTCGTGTGCCGCCCCATGACCAGGGTGAACGTCCCTATTTTGGCCGGCCACAGCAGGTAGGAGTTGCTCGTGGTTTTCGCCCCGCGCTCGGCCACGCCCTGGTGGATGGGACCCAGCTTGTACATGTGGTTGCTCTGGTTGCTGCCGCTGCCCGCGTTGAGGAACGAGAACATGCCGGCAATGAGCAGGCTCGACTTGTGGTGCGACACCGTGTAGGGTCCGGCGAAGATGGCCGTGGCCTCGCCGTGCATGCCCTGGCAATTGGAGAAGAACAGGGAATCGAGCGCGGAATAATGCTTGCCCAGCACGCAGCCCTGCCCGATGAAACACTTGGACACCAGCGTGGAGTCGGTGACCGAAACGCCTGAGCTGAGGATGAAGTCGTTGCACTTCACGCCCGAACCGACTTCCACCGGGGCTTCCACGTTGCTGTTGATGGAACCGTTTTCCAGGATGGATGCCCCACGAAGCGTGGCGTAGTCGCCCACCCGTACGTTGCGTATCGTGCCGCAGTTGACTATCTGCACGTGCGAGCCGATGCTGCCCATGGAGGACTGCTGCCTGGCGGCATACTCGTCGATGAGCTTTTGCAGGTGATGAATCAGTTCCGGACGGTGTCGGTACAGCGTCAGGATGTAGGCCAACGGGGCTGACAAGCGGTCGAAGATGGGGATTTCGCGCCCGCCACCTTCGTTCATCACCGGCACACGCACCCCGTTGCCGAAGGTGGACGGCCCGTCCACCAGCAGCATGTCCACATTCTCAATATACGTGTCGTGCCCCACCGTGTAGTTGGCCATGTAGTTGTGCACCTTGTCTATGAACACGTTGTCGCCGATGTGGCAGTTGTGCAGGCAGCAGTCATTGATGCCCGAATGCCGCTTCACGCCGCCGGGAAGCTCGTATATCCGCTCGAACACCCCCAACGTGACTTGTCCGGAGAAGTGGACGTTCGACACGAAGTCGGGCTTGAACCCCTCGCTGACCGTCACGTCCTTCCAGTCGTCGGCGGTGCAGCCATATACCACCAAGGTGGCTATTTCCTTTTCGGTTAAATTTCGATAAGCCATGTTTTTAGTGATTAGTGATTAACGATTGGTGATTAGTGGGCTACAAGCCACATGCGTCTCGGGGCTTCCGCCATCCACACCCCGTCCGCATGGCACTTGTAACTTGTAACTCGTAGCTCGTAGCTATTATTCTACTTCTTCGTAATGTTGGAACAGGAAGTCGTTATACGGGTACCGCTCCACGTGGATGGCCTTGACCTCGCGGTAGAGCATTGCTTTCAGCTCCTCGATGTTTTCCTTTTGCCGTGCCGAGATGAAGATGCACTTGTCGTGCAGCCGGGCCATCCAGGTCTTCTTCAAATCGTCCAGGCTGATGTTCTCCCGGCGCATCGGCGTGAGGTCATCCTCTTCCTTGGGCACGTAGGTGAACGCGTCAATCTTGTTAAAGACCAGAATGGTCGGCTTCTCCTTCGGGTCAATCTCCCGCAGGGTTTGCTCCACCACCGCCAGCTGTTCCTCGAAGTTGGGGTGCGAAATGTCGACCACGTGCACCAGCAAGTCGGCCTCGCGCACCTCATCCAGGGTGGACTTGAACGACTCCACCAGGTGGTGCGGCAGCTTGCGGATAAACCCCACCGTGTCCGACAACAAGAAGGGGAGGTTGTCCACAATGACCTTGCGCACGGTGGTATCCAGCGTGGCAAAGAGCTTGTTTTCGGCGAACACGTCCGACTTGCTCAGCAGGTTCATCAGCGTGGACTTGCCCACGTTGGTGTAGCCCACCAAAGCCACCCGCACCATCTTGCCCCGGTTGCGCCGCTGGGTGGCCATCTGCTTGTCGATGGCCTTCAGCTGCTCCTTCAGCAAAGCTATCTTGCGGGTGATAATGCGGCGGTCGGTCTCTATCTGTGTTTCGCCCGGCCCGCGCATGCCGATGATACCCCCCTGCTGCCGCTCCAGGTGCGTCCACATGCGGGTGAGGCGGGGCAGCAGGTATTGGTACTGCGCCAGTTCCACCTGTGTCTTGGCATTGGCCGTCTGCGCACGCTTGGCGAAGATGTCGAGGATGAGGTTCGTGCGGTCCAGTATTTTCACGCCCAATTCCTTCTCGATGTTACGCAGCTGGGCGGGCGACAGCTCGTCGTCGAAAATGACCAGCCCCGTCTCATGTTCCTCGATAAATGCCTTGATGTCGGCCAGCCGTCCGGGGCCCACGTAAGTGCGGGGGTTGGGATAGTCCAGCCGCTGAAAGAACAGCTTTTCGGGCGTGGCACCGGCTGTCTCGGCCAGAAACGCCAGTTCGTTGAGGTATTCTTTCGCCTTTTCCTCCGGTTGCTCGGGCGTAATCAGCCCCACGAGCACCGCTTTCTCCTCGTATATTTCCGTTTTCTCTATTCGCATGGCAGATGGTTATTGCTTCGTAGCACGGCCACTTTCATCAAAAAAAGCGTTTGGATAGTAACCCAAACGCTTTCTTATTTTGTTATCAGCTACGTTCCAACTACAATCAGTTTTCCCGGATGCTTTGTTTTTTACTGCAGTCTGAAGTTCACCGGCAGCGTGTATTTCACGCGCACGGCCTTGCCGCGCTGCTCGCCGGGCTGCCATTTCGGCATGGACTGGATAACGCGCACGGCTTCCTTGTCCAAACTGGGATCCACGCTACGCACCACCACGATATCCACGATGGAGCCGTCGGAGTTGACCACGAACTGGCAGATAACACGCCCTTGCAAACCGTTTTCCTGAGCGATGACCGGGTAGCGGATGTTCTTGCTCAAATATTCGAACAAGGCCTGCTGCCCGCCCGGGAATTGCGGCATCTTTTCCACCACCTGGAACACCACTTCTTCCTCTTCTTCTTCAATCGGAGCAGCCACGGGCACGTCGATAACGATTTCTTCCGTCTCGTCATCTTCCGACACGATTTCCACGGCTTCCACTTCTTCCGTGTTTTCCACCACGTTAAGTACTTCCACGACTACCGGAGCAGCTGGTGGGGGTGGAGGGGGCGGAGGGGTTTCGGCTGTTTGAACAATGTCCAGCTCTTCTTCAAACACGAAGTCCGTATCCACGTCTTCGTACACCGTGATTTCCTTGTTCGTCCACTCGAACGCGATGTAGACGAGCGACAAGGCCAGCACGAACCCCACCAGCAGATAGATAAACTTCTTGTCTTCCAGCGAGGCTTTGGGAGATTTTTTAACGTCTAACATATGATTAATGCTTTTCTGATTTCCGTCGGGCAAATGTAGTATA
>CALUML010000105.1 GCA_944321745.1 uncultured Bacteroidales bacterium | reverse complement strand
GTGTCGTCGTCGAAGCCGGTGTGCTGGCGGTAAAGTTCCGTCTCGTACATGGTGCGGATGGCGGCGGGCTTCATCAGGGCCAACTCCTTCAAGCCTATCTGTAGCACGGTTCGCAGTCCTGCATCGACCAAGGCGTAATCTTCGGCGTTCAGCAGGCTGTCCATGGTGACACCTTGGGGCAGGGTGGAGGCCTGCATGATTTTTTCGCTGTCGTCAATGTTGTTCATTACCATCTCGCCCACCACGGCATCGCAGCGGTTGAACGCCCGGAACAGCCCCGGCACGCTGTCAAGGAAGCTGACGGGTATCAGGTGGTGCGTGCCGAAAAGGTAGGAGGGGCGCGTCAGTCCGTGACCGCTCACCTGCCACAGCAACTGGGACTGGGCTGGCAGGAGGCAAAGGGAAAACAGGAAGATGAGGATACGTTTCATTATAATGTTCAATGTTTGTTTCCGCAGATGGTGTCGATGGGTTTTGATGGCAATCGTGTGATCGTGTAATCCATTGCCCCGTGCCGCAGGACGATGTACCGTGCCGTAGGGCATTTCTCCCATGTCGTAGGGCGTTGCCCCACGCTGAGTGCCACAGGCCGTTGGCCTTGGTTGCTACTTGTTTACTCGTTTACTTGTCCACTCGTCCACTCGTTTACTCGTCAACTACTGATTAAACCGTTGTATGAGGTTGTACACCTTGTACATGCCCAGTTCGCCGGCTTTGCTGAGGTCGCGGATGCCCTTGTCGTCGTCGCCGGTGAAAAGGTACACCAGTCCCCGGTTGTAATAGGCTTCTGCAAAGCCGGGGTCCAGTTCGATGGCTTTGGTATACAATGATACGGCACTGCGGAAGTCCTTCAGCGTGGCCAGCACGTTGGCTTTGTTGAAGTAGGCGTACTGGAAGTCGGGAGCGAGGCTGATGACCCGGTCGTAGTCGCGCATAATCATTTCGGCATCGAAGTTGTAGCGGCTTTCGCCTTTTCCCGATGAATCCGGGTCGGTCTGCTCGTCCTCGTTGTTGTTGTCGTATTCTATCTGCTTGTTGCGGATGTTGGCGCGGGCGAAGTAGGCCAGCGTGAAGTCGGGACGCAACATGATGGCCTTGTTCAGGTCGTTTATCGCGCTGGCGAAGTCCTGCACCAGCGAGAACTCCATGGCGCGGTTGAAGAACACGTCCGCATCGTCGGTCTCGGCGGTGAGTTGGGATGAAATGTTATCGATGGCCTGAAAGTGCATCTCCACCAGTTCCTCGGTGAGCGGGATTTCGTTGTTCGTTATCTTCAGCACGGAGCTGAGCTTCTTCTCCTTATTGTACAGCTCGATGAGGGGGTGGTAGTGGTTGGTGCGGCGCAGTTCGTCGTCCTTGGCATAGAAGCTCAGCACGAAGTTGCGCTCGCTCACCAGGTCGGTGTAGTGGTTTTGCACCGCGCCTCGGGTCACATCGCTGTACTTGGATTCCTGCTCGGCGCGCTCCATGTTTTGGGCGGTGAAGCGGTTGAACATCTCGATGCGTCGGCTCGACGTGCTTTGCTGCCCTTGGTCGGCTATCTGGTTGTCGGCCACGATTTCTTCTTCCTTGCTTTCCTCCCGGCGGTTTTTCAGTTTTTCCTCCACGTCCATGGCCATTTGCGCGTAGCGTTGCGCCTCGGTGTCGTTGCCCTTGTCTTTTTGGGCATAGGCGATGCCCATGTAAGCGGGAATGAAGTCGGGATGGGCTGACAATATAATAGAATAGTCGGCAATGGAGCCGTCGTAGTCACCCAGTTCGTAGCGCAGCGATGCCCGGCGCAGGCGTGCCTCCATGTAGGCGGAGTCTTGGGCAATCACCTTGTCCAGGTCGTCCAAGGCATTGTTGCTGTCGCCCAGGTTGGCGCGGAGCAGGGCGCGGTTGTAGTAAGCCAGCGTGTTGTCAGGATCCAGTTCGATGGCGCGGTTGTAGTCCGCCAGGGCCTGCCGGTAGTTGTTCTTCTGCACATTGACGATGCCCCGGTTGATGTAGTCGCCCACATAGGTCGATTTCAGCCTGATGGCCTCGTTGTAGTCGGACAATGCGCCGTCCAGGTCGTCCAGTTGCAGGCGGAGCAGGGCGCGTGCGCTCCAGGCCAGGCTGTTTTTCTTGTCTGTCTCCACGAAGCGGTCGAAGGTGGCCACCGCCCCCACGGTATCCTTGAGGGCCAGTTGCAGTTGGCCTTTCTCGTAATTCAGCTCGGTAATCTTCGGATTGAGGCGCATGTACTCGTCCAGGTCGGCCATGGCATCTTCGTAATGCTCCATGGCTGCCTGCGCGTCCATGCGGTTGAGCAGCAGGAAACCGCTGTTCGGGCTAAACTCCAGGGCTTTGGTGAAATCGTCCACGGCTTCCTGGTAGTAACCCAGCTTGCGGCGGGCAAAGCCACGCGTGTAGTAGGCCTGCGGGATGAAGGGGTTGCGCGTGATGGCCTCCGTGCAGTCGTTGTCTGCCCCCCGGTAGTCGCCCAGTTGCGCCTTGGCCATACCCCGGTACATGTAGGGTTCGGCCAAGTAAGGCTTCACGCTGATGACCCGGTTGAAGTACTGGATGGACAGCACGTAGTCCTCGAAGTAGAGGGCATTGCGCCCGATGGTCATGATGCGGTCGGTGTTCCACTGGGCGGCGGCCTGCCCCCATCCGGCGAGGAAGAGCAGTAGGAGGAACGCTTTCAACGTCCGGGAGAAAGGGTTGGATATATACCTATTATATATATGTCGTTTCATACGTCAAGTCCCCTTTAGGGGATTTAGGGGTATGTCTTAGAAATCGTCCGCCCGGCAGCCCGCGTTGGGGTTGAAGGTGGGCGGGATATCGAATTCGTCGTCCACGGTGTATTCCAAGGCCGGGTCGGCCAGCACCCGCTGCATGTAGAGTGCCCAGATAGGCAGCGACATGTTGGCACCCTGTCCTTCGCTGAGGCGGTCGAAGTGGATGGAGCGGTCCTCGCCGCCCACCCACACGCCGGTCACCAGCTTGGGGGTGAAGCCCATGAACCAACCGTCGGAGTGGTTTTGCGTGGTGCCCGTCTTGCCGCCCATGGGCATTTGCAACCCGTAGCGGAAACGTACGCGCCGCCCGCTGCCGTGGTCGATGACGTTTTGCAGCATGGACACCATCTTATAGGAAGTCGTCTCGCTGAATATTTCCTGCATCTGGGGCGTGAAAGTGGCGATGTTGTTGCCATTGGCATCGTCGATGCGGGTGACGTAGAGCGGCTCGATGCGGATGCCCTTGTTGGGGAAGGCCGTGTACGCTCCCACCATTTCCCTCACGGAGATGTCGCACGTGCCGAGGGCCAGCGAATACACCGGGTCAATCTGCCCGCGTATGCCGAAGGAGCGCAGCAGGTTAACGAACGACTGGGGGGTGAACAGGCTCATGAGGTAGGCCGAGGTCCAGTTGTTCGACGTGGCCAGCCCCCAGCGCAGCGTGACGCGTTCGCCGATGCGTGCCTTGGAGTCGTTCTTCGGGGTCCATTCATCGCCCGTCTCCGTGATGATGGTGACGGGTTCGTTCACCGTCTCGTCGCAGGGGTTCATGCCTTCCTCCATGGCCAGCGTGTACAGGAAGGGTTTGATGGTGGAGCCTACTTGCCGACGGCCCGCCGTGGCCATGTCGTACTTGAACTGGTTGTAGTCCGGCCCGCCCACGTAGGCCTTCACGTGGCCGTTGCGGGCATCGACCGACAGCATACCGCAGCGCAGGAAGAACTTGTGGTAGCGGATGGAGTCCATCGGGCTCATTACCGTGTCGATGCGCCCGTCGTAGGAGAACACGTTCATCTCCACCGGGGTGTCGAATGCCTTTTCAATCTCCTTGTCCGACCGCTTGGCGGCCTTCATCGTCCGGTAGCGGTCCGACTGCTGCATGGCGCGGCGCATGATGCCGTCGGCTTCCTCGGTGGTTATGTCGCGCGAGAAGGGCGCGTTCTTGTTGCCCCGCTTTTCCTCCGTGAAGTCGCGCTGCAACGCCTGCATGTGCTCCTTGACAGCCGCCTCGGCATACCGCTGCATCCGCGCGTCGATGGTGGTGTAGATGCGCAGCCCGTCCGTGTAGATGTTGTAGGGCGTGCCGTCGGGCTTCGTGTTCTTGTTGCAGAAGCCGTACAGCGGGTTGTGTTCCCATTCCCACAGGTCGTCGCGGTATTCCTGCTCCATCCATGAGGGGTAGCGGTCGGGGTCGGGCTTGCGGGCGGTGAGCACGCCGCGCAGGTATTCGCGGAAGTAGCGGGCGATGCCCATGTTGTGGTCCAGGCGGCTGAACTTCACCTCCAGGGGCAGCTGTTGCAGCGAGTCGCGCTCGGCCTCGGTCAGGTAGCCGTTCTTCTCCATTTGGGCGAACACCACGTTGCGCCGCTCGCGCGTCAGCTCGTTGCGGCGGATAGGGTTGTAGAGCGACGAGTTCTTGCACATGCCCACCAGCGTGGCGGCCTGTTCTATCGAAAGGCTGTCGGGCGTGGTGCCGAAGTACACCTGCGCGGCCGACTTGATGCCCACGGCGTTGTAGTTGAAGTCGTACTGGTTGAGGTACATGGTGATGATTTCCTCCTTGCTGTAGAGCCGTTCCAGCTTCACGGCGATGACCCACTCGATGGGCTTTTGCAAAAACCTTTCCAGCTTGCTGTTGCTGGTGGGCGAGTACAGCTGCTTGGCCAGCTGCTGGGTGAGGGTGCTGCCCCCGCCCGCGTTCTTGCGTTGCAGGATGCCGGTGAGCACGATGGCGCGTGCCAATGCCCGGGCGTCGATGCCCGAATGGCGGTAGAACCGTTCGTCCTCCGTGGCGATGAGCGCGTTGACCACGTTGGGCGAGATGCTTTCGTAGGGCACGCCCACGCGGTTGTCGTTGCCGGTGAAGAAGCGGCCCAGCACTTCGCCGTCCGCCGAATACACCTCGGTGGCGTAGCGGTTCTTGGGGTTCTGCAGCTCGTCGAGCGGCGGCAGGTAGCCTATCCAGCCCTGGTTGATGGCCACGAATACGAGTACGACGGCCAGCACCCCGGCGGCGAACAACGACCAGAAGGCGATGGCTATGGTGCGGCGTATGTTCTTTTTCTTGCTCATGTCTTTTCTTGTTGCCCGGTTTTTAATACGTGCAAAAGTAACACTTTTTTCATATACATCCGCCGGCTTTGCGGTTTCGTCAGCATCGTTAAGCTGTTTTAAGTAGCAGTTCAAAATAGATATCATGCATTTTGCCCGTATTGGCTTGCTCAGCCTCCCCCTCTCCGTGCGGGAAGGAGGCAAGACAACTTCGCGCCGAAAGCCGGCACGCGCGGCGCGCATGTCGCATTTTTTGCGTAGTTTTGCAACGGGGAAAAAACAAGCAGTCATGATACGGAAAGAAGAAGTGTTTGCCATCGGCACCGCCAACAAGCCGCACGGCGTGGGCGGGGAGCTGTCCATCTCGTTCACCACCGACGTGTTCGACACCGCGGAGGCCGACTATTTCGTCCTCGACATGGACGGCATACTCGTGCCCTTCTACATCGAAAGCTACCGTTTCCGCTCCGACACCACCGCCCTGCTCAAGCTCGAAGGCATCGACACGCAGGAGCAGGCGCGCGAGCTGGCCGGGCACACGCTCTACCTCCCCGTGGTCTACCGCGAACGCATGGACGATGAAGACTTCACGCTCCACCACCTGGTGGGCTTCACGCTCGCCGACCGCCACGCGGGCACGCTCGGCCCCGTCACCGCCATCGACGACTCCACGGCCAACGTCCTCTTCCAGGTGGACCACGCGGGGCGCGAACTGCTCGTGCCCGTGAGCGATGACTTCATCGAGCGCATAGACCCCGGCACGCGCACCATCCACACCTGCCTGCCCGAAGGGCTGATTGATTTGTAGGGCAGGGGGGCGGAATGGGCGTGCCTGCGGAAATTTTCTTGCGTCAGTACGGAATTTTCCTTGCGTCAGTACGGAATTTTCCTTGCGTCAGCAGGGAAGTTTTAACCTGTCGGCAGGGAGGTTCTGGGGCTTTGCGACGTGTACCCTCTTCCCCTAGCGGGGCACTCCCCCTGCATGGGAACCCGCAGAGGGGAGCGTGGAATTTGAAAAAACAAGAGGAAATAGAATGCCAATCGAAAAAAAACAGTACCTTTACCACCGCAAACAAACGCACATATTTCTTATGGTATACAAGTTTACAATGCTATCCGATGAAGTGGATGACTTCCTGCGTGTCATCCTGATAGATGCCGAAGCCACCTTCTTCGACCTGCACGAGGCCATACTCGACTCCGTGGGCTACATGAAAGACCAGGTGACCACCTTCTACCTGTGCTCGGACGGCTGGGAACGCGAGCAGGAAATCACCCTGATGGAAATGGACACTGACCCGGAATACGACAACCTGGTGATGGACAGCACGGTGCTGGAGGATTACCTGACGGACGAAAAGCAGAAACTGCAATATGTGTTCGACGGCATGTTCGACCGCGCCTTCTTCATCGAATTGAGCGAAATCATCACCGGCAAGCACCTGGACAAGGCGGTGTGCAAGGTGAAGAAAGGCGAGCCGCCGGTGCAAGTCATGCAGGGCGACGATATGCCCGTGGCAGGCGGCGTCATGCTGGATGAATCGTTCTACGGCGACCAGGACTTCGACCTCGACGAACTGGACGAGGAGGGCTTCGGCGACCTGAACTTCGACAACTCCCCGTACAACGACGACAATTTTTAAGCATTTTTGTACGCAAAGACGGAAAGACGCAAAGACTTTTTCATCCGGGAAAATCCGATGTTTATACGCAAAGACGGAAAGACGCCAAGACTTTTTCATCCGTGAAAATCCGCTCAATCCGTCCAATCCGTGTTCTTTAAATCCTTGCGTCTTCCCGTCTTTGCGTACAAACCCTCCCTTCGACACATGCAAGGCAAGACCTTACTCGTCATCGTAGGACCCACCGGCGTGGGCAAGACGCGCATCAGCATCCGGCTGGCGCGGCAGTGGGCAGCTCCCATCGTCTCGGCGGACTCGCGCCAGTTCTACCGCGAGCTGCGCATCGGCACGGCTGCCCCTACGGACGGGGAGTTGCAGGCGGCGCGTCACTACTTCATCGGCACGCATTCCATCCATGACGAGTACAACAGCGGGCAGTTCGAACTGGACGTGCACCGGCTGCTGGGCGAGCTGTTCCAGGCGCACGACCTTGTGCTGCTGGTGGGCGGGTCGATGATGTATGTCGATGCGGTGTGCCACGGCATTGACGACTTGCCCACCATCGATGCCGCCACGCGGGCCTATTGGCAGGAGCAGTACCGCACGCGGGGGGCGGCGTTCATCCAAAGCGAGCTGCAGCGGCTCGACCCCGAGCATTACCGGCAGGTGGATCTCCACAACCTCAAGCGGGTGCTCCACGCGCTGGAGGTGTGCACCATCACGGGGCGGCCTTATTCCTCCCTGCGCACCGGGCGGAAGAAGGAACGGCCTTTCCAAATCATGAAAATAGGACTGAACCGCCCGCGCGAGGAGCTGTACGACCGCATCAACCGCCGTGTGGACCAGATGATGGCCGACGGGCTGCTGGCCGAGGCGGAACGGTATTACGAATACCGCCACCTGAACACGCTGAACACGGTGGGCTACAAGGAACTGTATGCCTACCTGGAGGGGCGGATGACCCTGCCCGAAGCCGTCGGCCTCATCAAGCAGGACACCCGCCGTTACGCCAAGCGGCAGCTCAGTTGGTTCAACCGCGACCGGGAGGTGCACTGGTTCCACCCCGACGACGAGGACGACATCATCCAATACGTTTCCCGGCACATTCCCCCACGACAAACTTCCGAAACATGATTACCCGACAAGAACAAGTTTCCCTGTTGCCTTACAACACGTTTGGCATGGATGTAAAGGCCGACTGGCTGGTGGAGTACGACACGCCCGCCGAGCTGCGCGAGGTGCTGCAAAGCGACTTGGTGCGGCATCACGAGCATCTGGTGGTGGGCGAGGGCAGCAACCTGTTGTTCCTGTCCGACTTCCGGGGCGTGGTTATCCGGTCGCGCTACACGGTTCTTTCCGTGCTGCGGGAGGAGGACGGCGCGGTGTATGTGGAAGCGGGCTCGGGCCTGGTGTGGGACGACCTGGTGGCGCAGTGCGTGGAACGCGGGTGGTACGGGGCGGAGAACCTTTCGCTCATTCCCGGACAGGTGGGAGCCGCCGCCGTGCAGAACATCGGTGCGTATGGGGTGGAGGTGAAGG
>CALUML010000104.1 GCA_944321745.1 uncultured Bacteroidales bacterium | reverse complement strand
GCAGCAGGGCGGTGTATTGCTCCAGTTCTTTCCGGTGTTGCGGGAAGTCGGCTGCCAGCGTGTCGACAAACCGCTCGTAGCCGGTGGCCAGGCGGTAGGTGCGCCCGTCAACCACCACTTCGGCAAAAGCCTCGTCGTCGAGCCGGTGCCAGGGCAGGTCGAGCAGTCCGAAGTAGCGGAACAGTTCGTGCAGCGGCTGCCCTTCGTCCAGTCCGCCCACGAAGTGGAAGCCGGTGTCCAGCGTGTGGCCGCCCCGGCGGAAGGTTTGCAGGCATCCGCCAATCTGTGCGTCCTGCTCCAGCACGCACACGCTCCAGCCGTGGCGGGCCAGGATGTACCCGCACTCCAGCCCGCCCAGCCCGGCTCCTATGATGGCAACGTCGTAGGTCATGTCTGATTTCGGATTACAAATTACAAATTACAAATTTCAAATTTCAGATTTCAGATTTCAGATTTCAGATTTCAGATTGTTTCCCGCAGATTGCGCAGATGGACGCAGATGAGGCGGGGACGTTTTCCATTATCCGTTATCCATTATCAATTCTTCAGATTGTTCCCCGCAGATTGCGCAGATGATCGCGTTCGGTCGTAGGGCGATGCCCTGCGCTGAGTGCCACAAGGCCGTTGGCCTTTGACTTTTCATTGCATCTGTTTCAACTCAATATCAGATACACCGAGGCGGCTCCCAGCGCGATGCCGAGCATTTGCTTCAGCGCGATTTGCTCCTTGAACAGCAGCACCCCTGCCACGAACACCAGCACCATGGTGGCCACCGACATGGCGGGCGACACCTTGCTCAACGGGAAGTAGCGCATGGCGAGCGACTGTGCCAGGAAGGCCAGGCAGTAGGTCAACATGCTGCCCGCCACGAACAGGAAGAAGCCCTTGCTCCACGCGGGGTAGGCCGAGGTGTGCTTGAGCAGCACCTGCGCCGACACGGTGAGTAGCACGCACAAGGCGGCGTATGCGTATTTCATTTATTATATGTTTTTGGTTTGTAACTTATTATTTTCCCATCGCTGCGTCCGTGCGAAAATTCAGCTGCGTACTAATGCAATCCAAATTCCGTCCTTTCGGAAATCAAGCCGCGCAGTAACGCAATTCCAATTCCACACCTACGGAAATTCAGCCGTGTAGTAGCGGTTTTGTAAGCCCCCTTTAGGGGGTCTGGGGGTGGTTCCTACAGCACCGAATAGGCCTCGAACACCTTGTCCTCCGTCCGCACCTTGAACCGCTCCGTGTCGAGCAGCGGCACGTAGCGCGGGGCGATGTCCTTGCGTATCAGCACGGCGCGTGCGTGCCCCAGCAGGGCAGCCAGCCGTTCGGGCGGCAGCAGCGGCTCGTCGCGGTTGATGATGACGAGGTCGTATTGGTCGGCCAGCGTGCCCGCATCGGTGGTGAAGCGCATGAGCGGGGTCTTCTGGTAGCAGTTGTCGGCCAGCGTGATGCGGTAGGCCTTCTCGTCGATGCCGGTGACTTCCACCTGCTTGCCGGCGGCCGCCGCCCAGTAGCAGCAGAAGCCGTATTCGCATCCGTAGTCCAACATGCTCTGCTGTCCGCGCAGCATCACGTCGAGCAGGGTGTAGTGGCGCGTCGCCGCCAATTCGGTGCGCAAGGCCAGTTCCACCGCGTTGCCCTTGTACAGGTAGTTGTCCTTGATGCGCCGGGCGGGCGTTTTCTTCTTATCCGGAATAAATAAATTGAACACCGACACGGGTGCCTTGCCCCGCCGGGTGCGTCCTGTCACCAGCCACTCGAAGAGGGCGGGCAGCAGCGTGTAGGCGATGACGATGGTGCCGCCCATGCCGATGAGCGTGGACACGCCGATGGAGGAGATGGCCGGGTGCACGGCGAAGAGCAGCGAGGCCACCACGATGACCAGGATGACGGCCGAAAGGAAAATGGCCGTCTTGTGGTGCAGCAGCAGCGGCTTGCGGGTGCGGTACACGGCCAGCAGCCCGTCGGTGATGAAGATGCTGTAATCCACCCCGATGCCGAAGACGAAGGTGGAGATGACGATGTTGATGAGGTTGAACTCAATGCCGAAGATGGCCATGCACCCGGTGACGATGTACCAGCTGAGGGACATGGGCAGGAAGGCGATGAGCGCCATGATGATGCTGCGGTAGGAGAGCAGCAGCACGATGAGCACGAACACGGACGAGATGGTGAGCGTGACGTTGAAGTCGTCGTGCACCATGCGCACCATGTCGTTGGTGTAGTACATGGGGTCGATGACGAGGAAATGGCGGTCGGCTCCCGTCACGGCGTCGCCCACCTCGGCCAGCCGGGCGCGGTCCATCTGCACCGGCACGAACACGAGGTATTGCCGCCCGTTGCTTTCGATGATGTTGTCGAGCAGCCCTTGCGGGATGACCCCCGCCTCGTAGAGCGACACGGGTTCATAGTCGGCTTCGAGCATGTGGAAGAAGGGCTGGAACGTGCGTTCCGAGAAGCGGTACTGCCGCCCGGCTTCGGCCACCAGGCGGCGTGTGTCGGCCACCCTTTCGGGAGTCCAATAGGCCTGCCAGCGGGCGATGCGCCTCTCCTGCTCATCGGTGGGGACGAACAGGCGGAACGGGGCGGAGTAGCCCTGCACCATCCCGTCCTGCTTCAGCCGGTCGAGCCTGCCCGCGAGCCGCCCGGCGTGGTGCAGCGCGGAGTCCAGCTGCTGCGCCACGGCGGCGAAGTACACGGTGGAGCGGCTGCCGGTGGTCTTGGCGGCCAGCAGCTCCTTCGAACGCTGCACGCCGGGGTCGTTGTAGCCGATGTGTTGCAGGTCGGAGTCGAACTGCACGCGCCCCGACATGGCGAAGCACACCACGCTCACCACCACGATGGCGGCGATGAGCCAACGCTTGCGGTGGTAAGGGTAGGAGTTGACGCGCTCCAGCAGGCGGAAGGCTTTCTCGGACTTGCGGTTGTGCGCCGGGTTGAAGAATTGCGGCAGGAACAGTAGCGAGAAGGCCGTGGTGCCCAGCATCCCCAGCGAGGCGAACATGCCGAAGTCGCGCAGCAGCTCTGACTGGGTGAGCAGCAGCCCCATGAACGCGCCGATGGTGGTGAGCATTCCGTTGAGCACGGCGTTGGTCTCGTCCTTGAGTACCGCCTCGGCATCGTTCACGTATTTGAAGTGCGTGATGACGTGCAGGCAGTAGCTGAACGCCACGCCCATGACGATGGCCCCGATGCCCATGGCCATGAGCGACATGCTGCCTTTGATGAAATAGACGACGGCCAGGGCGAACAGCACGCCGTAGACCACGGGCATGATGAGGAACGCGATGTTCGACTTGTTGCGGAAGCACGCCAGCAGCAAGGCGATGATGAGCACCAGCGACACGGATATGGTGAGCAGCAGGTCGGTCTTGATGCGCTTGGAGTTGTAGGCGCTTTGCACCGGGGCACCGTGGTACAGCACCTCGATACCGGGGTATTCGGTGTGGAAGCGGGCTATCTCGTCCTCAATCATCTCCGTGAGCGTGGAGCCCTTGCCGGAGTCGAACGAGGCGAAGTTGGGCGACAGGAACGCCAATGCCACGGTGGTGTCGGGCGTGAAGAAGTGGTTTTGGTACAGTTTGTAATTGCCTCCCAGCCCGCTGGCCAGGTCGCCCTGCCCGGCCAGGAACAGGTTGCGCAGGCCGATGGGGTCCTGCATCACCATGCTGCGGAAGGCCGACCCGGCAGGCGAGCGCAGCAGGGCGTAGTTGTCGGCCATCTGCCGGGCGGCGTGTGCGGGGGTAAGCAGCGTGTCCAGCCCGGCGTAGTCGGCACTGTCGAGGTACATGGGGGCGCATTCATACAGGAAGGCGATGGCATCGGTGAACACCTCCTCGTCCAACTGGCATAGGATGTTGTCGATGGCTTGCGACGCGCTGTCCGCCGCCAGCAGCGATGCGGCAAAGGCATCGCAGGCCTCCGCCAGCTCGTCCGGCGTGGCCTCGCCTGTGGGGGAATGGAATTGCAGGAAAATCTTGTCCTTGACCTTCAGGTTGGAGAACACGAGGTCTTCGGCCCCGCCCTCCTTGGCGGAAGGCAGCAGTTTCGAGATGTCTTCCTCGAAGGTTATCCTGGATGCGAAAAAACCGAAAAACAGCGTTGAGACAATCAGTATGCCCCAAAACGCTGCTTTGTGCCCCTTGAAGAAGCGGTATACCGAGACTGTTAATTTGACCATGTTCCTGTTGTTTTGTAGCGGGGTGGTGGTAGCGGATAGCGGGTAGCGGAGGAGCGGGTAGCCGCCTTTCTCCTTTCAACTTTCCACTTTCAACTTTCCCCTTTCGCCCCGACCTTCTCACTCCATTCCCGGTAGAAGTCGGGGGAGGACACTTCGAACGTGCCTTCGCGGGTCATGAAGAGCTGGGTAGTCTGCGCCTCGGCCACCACCGACCCGTCCGCCTGGTTGAATATCGTGTAGTCATAGATGATTTTGGCCGACCGGCACGGCACGTAGCGTATTTCCACCCGCAGTTTGTCCTCGAAGTGCGCGATTTGCTTGTAGCGGATGTGCATGTCCACAATCGGGGTGGTGTAGCCCGCGGCGTACACGTCCAGGTAGGCGATGCCGTATTGGCGTCCGAACGCCTCACGGGCCTGCTCCAGGTACTTCACGTAATGGCCGTGCCACACCATGTTGATGGAGTCCACGTCGTAGAAATGCACCTCTACCTCGATGCTTGCGGTCAATGCGTCCATATATATTAAGGTATATGTATCTTGTGATACGCCATTTCGGCCGAAGGGAGTTTGGCTCAGACCCAACGTCGCGTCTCCCTTCGATCGAAATGGCGTGGATGCCACAGGACTATTTCACACGTTCTTCCAGGAAGTCGTACAGCTCGGCAAACGTCTTGATGCCGCCTATTTCCTGGCTTTTGATTTTCACGCCGAACTCGGCTTCAATCAAGGCCACCATGTCCACCAGGCTCAGACTGTCCAGTTCGAGGGTTTCCTTGATGTTGGCATCGGGTGTGATGTCCGTGATTTCTTTTTCGAATTCTTCCGCCAACGCGGCGTTCACTTTCTCGATGAGTGCTTGCTTTTCCATTTTTCTGTTATGTTTAGTGTTGTTGTTTTGTTGTTTTGTTGGTACGCAAAGACGCGGGGACGCTAAGATTTTCTTCTTTGCGTCTTTCCGTCTTAGCGTACAATAATCGTCTTACAAATTCTTTAGTTGTGTTGTTGGTACGCAAAGACGCGGGGACGCTAAGATTTTCTTCTTTGCGTCTTTGCGTCTTAGCGTACAATAATCGTTTTACAAATTCTTTACGATCAAGGTCGAGTTCGTCCCGCCGAAGCCGAACGAGTTGGACAGGAACATGTCGAAGTGCTTGTCCACGCGCTTGGCGGGGATGAGCAACTTGGCCGAGTCTTCGTCGGGATTTTCGAAGTTCAGGTTCGGGGCGATGAAGTCGTTCTTCATCATGAGCATGGAGTAGATGATTTCGCTCGCTCCCGCCATCCACATTTCGTGTCCTGTCATGGACTTGGTCGAAGTCACTTCGGGCATGTATCCATCGAACACCTTGGCAATGGCCTTGGCTTCGTTCTTGTCGCCGACGGGCGTGGAGGTGGCGTGCGCGTTGATGTAGCCGATGTCGCGGATGCCCACGCCGGCCTGCCGCAAGGCCATTTCAAGCGAGCGGGCGGGACCGTCCACGTTGGGCACCGAAATGTGGTCGCCGTTGGAGGAGAACCCGTAGCCCAGGATTTCGCCCAAGATGGGAGCACCCCGTTTTACGGCCGATTCATAGCTCTCGATGATGACCGTGGCGGCACCCCCTCCCGGCACCAATCCGTCGCGGTCGCGGTCGAACGGGCGTGAGGCCTTGGCGGGCGCGTCTTCGCGGATGGAGAAGGCGCTGATGCCGTCGAAGCTGCCTACCGAGTAGGGGTTCACTTCCTGTGCTCCGCCGCACACCACGCAGTCTTGCAGTCCCATCTGGATGAGCAGCGAGCCCAGCCCGATGGCGTGCGAACCGCTGGCGCATGCACCCGAAACGGTCAGGTTGATGCCTTTGAGCTTGAACAGGCAAGCCAGGTTCATGGTTACGGTGGAGTTCATCGATTGGAATATCGCCCCCGAACCAATGAGCGTGGTGTCCTTCTTTTCGCGCATGATGTCGGTGCTTTTAACCACGGCTTCGGCACTGCTGTCGTTGCCATAGAGGATGCCCACTTCATGCGTGTTGAGGTAGTCCTGGTCAAGCCCGGCTTGTTGCAGGGCATCGGCGGTGGCCATGTAGGCGTAAGCCCCTTCTTCGGCCATGTACACGCGCTGGTTGCGGCTGAGTATGCCTTTCAAGTTGGGCATGTCCACCTTGGCGGTCAATCCCGAGCGGAAGCCCATTTCTTTGCGTTGCGGGTCCAGCACGATGCCCGACTTGCCGTCGTAGAGCGACTGGCGCACTTCGTCGAGGCTCTTGCCCAGGCAGGAATAAATGCCCATTCCGGTGATAACGACTCTTTTTTTCATAACTTTTTATGAGAATTGTTTCAATATGTTGTCTATGGTGGAGTGAATCCATGCCCGTTGTTCGGCCAGGTCGCCGAGCAGCCCTTTCCGCCTCAGCCGGTGGAAGCGCAGCTGCACCTTGTAGGCCTTGAATTTCTTCATGTAGAAGTACATGAATATCCCCATCAGCGGAAGCCCGCCCAGGCATATCAGGGCAATCCACAGCGACTGGGTGGCACTCCACACGATGCCGCACGTCAGCGTGTACAGCACGGGCACCGATACTAGCGCGCTCACGCCGAAGTCGAACCCGCTGTGCAGGAAACGGTCTTTCACCCGTTTGGTGATGAGCGTGGGCGCATAGTACACCAGCAAGTTGGGCACGCAGGCGACGGCAAACACCGGGAACAGCAGTGCAAATCCCGCCCCTTTTGCCGCAAGCAGCCCTGCGCTGCCGGGTCGCCTGAAGGCGTGGTCGGCCACGCGGAGCGCGTCCAGCTGTTGCCTGAACCGGTCAACGGCGGTGTAGAGCGCGGCAACCGTTTCTTCATCGGCGGCCTTGGCTTCGTCCAGCCGCTTGACCAGCATCTTGTCTGCCTCCAGCTTTTGCGGCAGGTTGTCGGGGTCGAGTCCCTTGCGGCGTGCGTAATCGATGCCGTAGGTCTCCCGTATGAAGTCGATGGCGGCGTAGTGCTCCAGGTCGGTTATGTTGAGCATCATGCTGCTTATCTGCTGGCGCACGAGCTGGTTCACTTGCCGTTGGGCGGTGCGTGGACGGGTCTGGTAAAGCTCGTAATACGGGGTAAGCGATATGGGCGTGCCGTAGCACACGAGCATTTTCTCCCGGGCGTGGAAGTAGTCGGAGTAGTGGTTGCACGAGGGCAGCACGAACATTTCCTTTTGGAAACCAGTCTTCCGCGCCGCTTCGAACAGGATGTGCAGGTAGGCCAGCGAGAATTGCCCCAGCCAATGCTTGTCCTGGTGTCCCGCTTCGGGGTAAATCACCACCGTGCCGTCGAGCAGCAATTCCTGCTCGATGTCCTCGAAGGAGGCGGCGTTGTTGGACAGCGATGCTTCGCCGTCGAAGGCCAGCCGGTAGGCGGGGATGAGCCCCAGCCAATGCAGGGCTTTCCGGACTGCGGGCTTGAACACGTCGGCGCGGGCCACTACGCGTACCTTGCGCTTGTCCCGGCGGCGGTCGATGGACATGAGCACGCCCAGCACGTCCGACAGGCCGTTTTGGTGGTCGGACACCACCATCAGCGGCCCCTCGGCGGGTATGCGTTCCGTGTGCAGCCAGTAAGTCTTTTTATAGAAAATCTTACCGTGGAAAAAGCGTATGTAGGCTTTGAACAACTTGAAACCAAAACCGGGCTTGTTATCTTGGCTGTGTACGCTCATGTCCTTGTCACTCTGTGTTTATGCAATGAAAATGCCTGCGTTCCTTCGGGACCCCCCCTTTTTTCACGGGGCAAAAGTAAAGGCTTTCAACGGGCTTTAGGTCAAAATTAGACGAACCGCGCCTTTTTTTCGATAAAAGAAAACCCCCTTTTAGATGTAAGAAAGACGCGGGTTCGGGATAAGGACGTGCCAAGGCATGCGACAAAATGCTTGCATTCCATGCCTTTTCCGATTCTTCCGCAAGTGCCTGTTTGTTGATTTGTGCGCAGATGTTTTCCTGTTTCCCAGCAGATGTTTTCCCAATCGTGCGCAGATATTCTACTGCCCACAGTTATGGGTTGTATGACCCATAA
>CALUML010000103.1 GCA_944321745.1 uncultured Bacteroidales bacterium | reverse complement strand
ACATGGACGAGAAGGAAATGCCCTACGACCGCATACCCGAAGCCGTGCGCACGGCCTTCGAGGCCACGGAATATGCCGCCGAACCCTGGCGGCGCGACCGCGAGGTGGACTACCTCACGCGCGAGGGGTACGAGACGCTCTACGTCATCGGCGTGGAAAAGGAAGAGAACGGCGTGGAGACGGAAGTGGACCTCTACTTCACCGCCGCCGGCGAACTGGTGCGCGAAGTGGTGGACGCCGACCCCTACGAGGATAATGAAGAATACCTGCCGCAGACGCCCGCCGCCTCGGTGGACGGCTGGCTGGCCGAGCGTTTCCCCGATGCCCGCATCATCGACGTGGATCATGAAGACGGCCTCACCGAGGTGGAACTGCTGGCCGACGGGCTGAAGCACGAAGCCTGTTTCCAGGGAGACAACTTCGTGATGCTGAAGACGGAATACGAAGGACGCAACCTGCAGCGGGTGGATGCCGCCATCCTCGCTGCCGCGCAGGGGCAATACCCCGGCGGCACGGTCGAGGAGGTGGAACGCTACGAAACCACCGAGCAAGTGTACTACTGCGTGGAGATGCGCGACGGGCGGCGCGAAGTGCAGTTCTATCTGGACGAAGCCGGGCAAGTCATCGAGCGTCCCACGCCCCCGGTGGGAGGCGGCGTGCCCGTGGATGAAGACCTAGCGCGGTTCATTGCCGACCGTTACCCGGGTGCCGTGGTCGTCGACCGCGACCACGACGACGGCTACGTGGTGCTCGACATCCGCCACGACGGCGTGGAGAAGGAAGTGCGCTTCAACGGGCGCGGCGAATGGGTGGGCACCTCGTGGGAAGTGCGCGCGGACGCCTTGCCGCAAGCCGTGCTCGACAAGCTGGCCGCCGACTACCAAGGCTACCGCCCCGACGACGAGGCCGACGTGCTCGACACGCCCCAGGGCATGCGCTACGTCGTGGATCTGGAAGGCCGCGAAGAAATCACCGTGACGTTCGATGCCGCAGGCAACGTGCTGGGCGAGCGTTACGACGACTGACGCAGCAGGCACGGGCTGGCCGCAGCAGCCCGCCAGGATATGGCAAGCCGCCGGGGAAGTGTCCCCGTGCGGCTTGTTTTGTTTGGGCGGGGGCGGGGAGCTTTTCCGCGAAAAGTCCCGTCCCCCTTGCCCGAATCCGCGGACGGTTTCGCCCGTTTCCCCGCACATGTTTTCCCAATCGTGCGCAGATGTTTTCCCGATTGTGCGCACATATTCTACTGCCCACAGTTATGGGTTATACAACCCACAATTATGGGTCGTACGACTCACAGTTATGGGTCGTACGACCCACAGTTGTGGGCAGTAGAATATCTGCCCGCGATGGGGAAAACTTGTGCGCGCGAAACGGAGAACATGCGCGGGCGAAAGGACAAACTTTTGCAAAAACTGCCATGTGGAGATTGCAACCTTATAAAATAACCGTATCTTTGCAAGCAGCCGGGGGCGGATGTGGGCGGCAAACCGCGAACCCCGGCTTGCCGCGTCCGGGGCAATGCCTGAATAGCTACTTAAACATTCAATATAAGGAACCATATGGATATTTTGGAAAAAATTATGGAACGTGCCAAGGCCAATCCGCAGCGGATTGTGCTGCCCGAAGGCACGGAGCCGCGCACGTTGCAGGCGGCGGACATCATCTTGCAGGAAAAGGCCGCCCGGCTCATCCTGATTGGCAACGAGGCGGAAATACGCCGCCTGGCGGAAGAAAAGGGGTTGGCGCACTTGGGCGAAGCCACGATATTCGACCCGGACACCAACCCGAAGATGGCCGAATATGCCAACCTGCTGTACGAACTGCGCAAGAACAAGGGCATGACTCCCGAAGAGGCCGGAAAGCTGGCGCGGAATCCCTTGTACCTGGGCTGCCTGATGATTAAGAACGGCGATGCCGACGGCGAGCTGGCGGGCGCACAGAACACCACGGGCAACGTGCTCCGTCCGGCATTCCAGATTATCAAGACCAAGCCGGGCATCAAGGTGGTGTCGGGCGCGATGCTTATGTTCACCCCGACCCCGCAGTACGGGCACAACGGCGTGCTGGTATTCGCCGACATCGCCGTGAACCCGAACCCCACGGCCGACGAGCTGGCGCAGATTGCCGTGTGTGCCGGGCAGACGGCCCGCGTGGTGGCGGGCTTCGAGCCGAAGATAGCCATGCTGAGCTTCTCCACGAAGGGCAGCGCGAAGCACGAACTGGTGGACAAGGTGACGGAAGCCACCCGCCTGGCCAAGGAAATGGCTCCCGACATGCAGATAGACGGCGAGTTGCAGGCCGACGCGGCTCTCGTGCCGAGCGTGGGGCAGAGCAAGGCGCCGGGCAGCGCGATTGCCGGGGCAGCCAACGTGCTGGTGTTCCCCGACCTGCAAGCGGGCAACATCGGGTACAAGATGGTGGAACGCTTCTCCGGGGCGCAGGCCGTGGGACCCATCCTGCAAGGCATCGCCGCTCCGGTCAACGACCTGTCGCGCGGCTGCTCGGTGAACGACATCGTGCGCATGATTACCATCACGGCCAACCAGGCGATGGGACTTTAATCAGTGTTTAATGTTTAATGTTTAATGTTTAGCAGGGCTGCCGCTGTGGTTGAACGGCAGGGGCACGTCATCGCATATACATTATATATAATATAGCTACATGGTGGTTGAGCGGCATCAGTACATGGGCACATCATCACGTCACCACATTGGCATATTATCACGTTAGCATATCGGCACATTACCACATTGGCACATTATCACATTATATAAATCAAAGAAATGAATCCGATTATAGAACCGATTGAAAAATACGGGCTGAGCAAGCGCAACCGCAAGCGGACGCTGTTCTCCAAAATCGGGGTCGTGGGGGCCGGCAAGGAGGGGAGCGTGATAGCGACCACGGCGGCCCTCAGCGGCATCGAGGTGGTGTTCCTCGAACCGACCGAGGAGAAGGTGGCCAACGCCTTTGCCCGTATCGAAGCGAAGCTGGACAAGCGAATTGAAAATTGGGGCCTGACCCAAAGCGAAAAGCGCGCCGTGATGGGACGCATCCGCGGCACGCTGGACTACAAGGACTTCGAGGGGTGCGACTTCGTGATTGAGGCCGTGCGCTACGACCAGACCGGCGTGCGCGAGGTGAACCAGCGCAAGGAGGTGTTCCAACGGTTGGAGCAGGTGCTCGACCCCACGGCCATCATCGCGTCGAACATATCGACCGTGGTGGTGACCGACCTGGCCTCGGAACTGGAACATAAGGAACGTTGCATCGGCCTGCATTTCCTTTCCAGCGTGCCGGGGGCGGAAATCATCGAAATCGTGCGCTGCCTGTACACCTCGGACGAGACGTTCGACAAGGTGTGCCATTTCGCCAAGCTCATCAACCACCAATACGTGTCGGTGGCCGAGTCGGCGGGGCTGGTCAGCCTGCGCCTCTTCCTCATCCAGCTCAACGAGGCCTGCTCCATGCTGATGGAGGGCATCTCGGGCGTGGAGGACATCGACCGCGTGCTCACCGTGGGCTTCGGCCACCGCTTGGGCGTGTTCCGCATTGCCGACCGCATGGGCATCGAGAAAATCGTCAGCCTGCTGCAAAACCTCTACGAGGAATACGGGCACCTGAAATACAAGCCTTCGCCCGTGCTGTTGCGCCTGATGCGGGCCAAGCATTTCGGCGTGAGCCGGGGACGGGGCTTCTACGTGTACGACCAGGAGGGCAATATCTTAAAAGCTAACTTGTAAAAGATAGGAGGACTGGATTTATGAAGATATTGGTATTGAATTGCGGCAGTTCGTCGGTCAAGTATAAGTTGCTCGACATGGACACGCGCACGACACTCGGCTCGGGCGGCGTGGAGAAGATTGGCATGAAGGGCTCGTTCCTGAAGCACACGTGCGGCAACGGGCAGAAGGTGATATTCGAAGGCGAAATCCTGGAACACCAGACGGCGATAGAGTACATCCTCGGGGTGCTCACCAGCGAGAAGTACGGCGCGGTGCGGTCGCTCGACGAAATCGAGGCTGTGGGGCACCGCGTGGTGCACGGCGGCGAGAAGTTCAACTCCAGCGTGCTGATTACGGACGAGGTCATCCACAAGATAGAAGAGTGCATCGAGTTGGCTCCCCTGCACAATCCGCCTAATCTGGCGGGCATCCACGCCATCGGCGAACTGCTCCCGGCGGTGCCGCAGGTGGGCGTGTTCGACACGGCTTTCCACCAGACCATGCCCGACTATGCTTACATGTACAGCATTCCTTACTCTTTGTACACCAAGTACGGCATCCGCCGCTACGGCTTCCACGGCACGAGCCACCGCTACGTGTCGCGCCGGGCGTGTGAGTTCCTGGGGTTGGACTATGCGAAGGCGAAAATCATCACGGCGCACATCGGCAACGGGGCTTCCATCGCGGCCATCGACGGGGGCAAGGTGGTGGATACTTCCATGGGCTTCACCCCGCTCGAAGGGCTGATGATGGGCACCCGGTCGGGCGACGTGGACCTGGGCGTGGCCACCTTCCTGCTGGAGAAGGAACAAATCGGGGCGGATGCCCTCTCGGCCTTGTTCAACAAGCACAGCGGCGTGCTGGGCGTGTCGGGCATCTCGTCGGACATGCGCGACATCGAGAAGGCCATCTCCGAGGGCAACGCGCGTGCCAAGTTGGCGTTGGAGATGTACGAATACCGCATCAAGAAGTACGTGGGAGCTTACGCGGCTGCCCTCAACGGGGTGGACGTGCTGGTGTTCACCGGCGGCGTGGGCGAGAACCAGGCCGCGACCCGCGCCAAGGTGTGCGACGGACTGAGCTATTTGGGCGTGCGGTATGATGCGGCGTTGAATGCCGCCTCGCACGGCGTGGAAGTGCTCCTCTCTACTCCCGACTCCCAAGTCAAGGTGGCCGTCATCCCCACCGACGAGGAATACATGATCGCCTCGGACACGCTGGAGATTGTGAGCAAGGCTACCCCTAACCCCTAAAGGGGAGAAAGGGGAAAGTATAAAGTAAAAAGTATAAACCCAAATCGGTCATTAGAAATTTTTGCGAGCAAAATGTAAGATAGTAACCTTTATTATGGCCCAAATTTACATTGCACACCTTAATTATTGCCATAATCATGACGTATTTCACGCAAAATGAAAGCCCGATTTTCTAATGACCGATTTGGGATAAAGAGAAAAGGGGAAAGTGCCGGTGAGGTGCTTTCCCCTTTCCCCTTTCTCCTTTCTCCTTTCTCCTTTCTCCTTTCTCCTTTCTCCTTTCTCCTTTCTCCTTTAACCTTTCTTCTTTCCCCCTTTCTCCCCGTCAAAGAACGCCCACATGATAATCCCCGCCGTGACGCTCACGTTGAGGGAGTGCTTGGTGCCGTATTGGGGTATCTCGATGCAGCCGTCGCACAGGTCCACCACGCTTTGTTGCACGCCTTTTACTTCGTTGCCCAGCACGACGGCATACCGTTTGCCCGGGGTGAGGTGCAGGCCGGGCAGCAGGGTGCTGCCGTGTGCCTGCTCGATGGCGTACACCATGTAACCTTGTGTTTGCAGGGTGCGCACGGCCTCATGCGTGTCCTCGAAATATTGCCAGGCCACGGAATCCTCTGCTCCGAGAGCCGTCTTGTGTATTTCGGCGTGGGGTGGGGTGCTGGTGATGCCGCACAAGTACACCGCTTCCACGCGGAAAGCGTCTGCCGTGCGCAGCACCGAGCCTACGTTGTGCAGGCTGCGCACGTTGTCCAGCACCACCACCAGCGGGGTCTTCTCTGCCTTCCGGAACTCTTCCGGGGTCAGGCGGTTCATTTCGGTTATCTTCAGTTTCTGCATTTCGGTTTATAGTCTACGGTCTACGGCCGTCGGTCTTTTAGCAGTAATATATTATAATGAATATCCGCAATCTACCTATCCCTTGTTCATACCCCTCCGTCGCTCCGCGACACCTCCCCTACCTTAGGGGAGGAGCTGATTAGTTTCGTCTATAAGGCTTATGCGGAACCCCGGTAAGCAAAACATGCCATATGAACAGTCTAATTGCCCATCCCTTCTATTGCCTCAATTGCCCGTTCCAGCACGGCATCGATGCCAGCGTCTTCCTCTTCGGGGGTGGTGCAGGCGTAGAGGTCGGGGGGCAGGCCGCTTTCCGTATCCTGCATGTCCACGGTGTACATGGGGCAGGCCGAGAAGCGTACCATCCAGCCGTTGGGCAGTTCGCTGGAGAGGGGCATCCCGCCTCCGCCGCCCGTCCACGTGCCCACGGTGAACGCCATCGGGGCGCGGTTCATGCGGTTGACGAAGTCGTTGGTCGCGCTGTACGAGTAACGGTTGGTGAGCACGGCCACAGGCCGCCCCCAGTAAATGCTGCCGTGTGCCGGGGTGGTCACCTTGGTGGGCTCGGCGAAGTCGTTGTGCCCCGGTCCCGACTTGTAGCGCATGTAGCCGGTGTGCGTGTCGGCCTGGAAGAAGAAGGAGGCCAGCAGCTCCGAGTAGCTGAGCGAGCCGCCGCCGTTGTCGCGCACGTCGATAATCAGCGCCTTGCAATGCTCGGACGCTTTGAGCACGTTGTACATGTTGGTCGACGAGAAGCCGCTGGAGAAGCTGCCGTAGTACACGTAGCCGATGTCGTGCCCCTTTATCAGTCCGTATTGCAGCCCCCCGGCGGTGCGCAGGCGGCCGTCCTGGATGTAATGGTCGCGGATGACCGCGGCGTTGAAGTTGGCGGCCGAGTCGGTGTACCATTTGTCGTAGCGGCTGAGGTCGAAGTCGGAGTACAGGTTGACATGCCCGTCGCGCAGCTCGGCCAGCATGTCGGCGCATAAGTCGAACAGCTGCACGCGGTCGTCCGCCTCGATGCTGTCCATCCGGCGGGTGTAGACGTGGTGGATGGAGTCCCAGTCGATGCCTTTGTAGTCCAGGTAGCAATAGCGCGTGTCGATGATGTGCCACAAGGCGTCGAGGTTGCCTTGGGGAGTATTGTCGAATGCCTCGGGCTGCTCCATGCACGAGGCGAGGAGTAGCGCAAGCCCCAGGAGGACGAATGGATGTTTCATGTGCTAATGTGCTAATATTCCAATGTGCTAATGTGATGATATGCTGATGCCTTCCTTGCCGTAGGGCGTTGCCCCACGCTGAGGGCTGCAAGGCCGTTGGCCTTGGCCGTGCGGCATTCTTACCTCTTATCTTTGTGATGATATGCTGCTGCCGTCCCTGTCGTAGGGCGTTGCCCTACGCTGAGGGCTGCAAGGCCGTTGGCCTTGGTCGTTGCTGCCTTTCAATTTTCAATTTTCAACCTCTCGCCCCTGTCATATTCCCACGAACCCTTCGGGGGCGGGGTGTTTGCGGTTGAAGGCCGCCAAAGTGCGGGTGAAGCCGAAGTATATGCCCATTTCGCGTTGGCTGAATACCAGCCCGTTGGCCGTCCACTTGCGCAGGTTGCCGCTAAAGCCCACCCGCCACGTGGAGCGGGCGAAGGGCATCTCCACGAACACGTCGCCCCGCACGCCCCGCCGGTTGTGCGGAGCGGTGAAGTGGACGAACCGCCCTGCCGCGTCCAGGCTGAAAATCTCGTAATACGATGACCCTTGCGCCGGGGCGAACATGCACCCCGCCAGCGGCGACTCCACGTCGGCCTGCAAGCGCAGCGTGCGGCGGCGCAGCGGGATGTCGTAGATGACTGTGGCCGCCGCGCTCACGTCCAACGCCGCGTCCACGTTGGCCGGGTTGTTCACGTTGCGGGCCAGGTATTTCACGCCCAGTTCCGCGCCTGCCGTGCCGCCGGCTAGCACTTGCAGCCCCGCCACCGGGCGGAAATGCCAGTACAGGCCCCACGCGTAGTCGATGCCGCCCCACATCATCGATGCCGTGCGGGCGGGGTTCAGTGCCAGCCCTCCCTGCACCCGCACGCGGCTGAGGCTCGACAGCTGCGCCTGCCCGGGGCGCAGGTAGCGGCGGTCGGCGTGCGTCACCCGCACTCCCCAGCCGTCGTAGGGTAGGGGCGAGAGGTATCCGTCCGACAATTCCACCGCTCCCGCCCCGAAGGTGGTGCTGGCCGACTGCAAGGCGTGCTGCCCCCGTGCGCCAAGGGCGAGGGCAAGACCCAAGAGTAAGGCAAACGTTCGTTTTATCATCGCATGTCTTGTTTGCGTGCAAAGGTAGTGGATTTTTCATTTCAGATTTCAGATTTCAGATTTCATATTTCATATTCCGGATTTCAAATAGTTCCTCGCCGGTTGCGCGGACTGGCGCGGGAGGCTATTGCTCCTTACCCCTTGTTCCGTGCCTGCGGCAAGAGGCAAAATTCCGTTATGACGCAGGGAAATTTCCGTAAAAAAAAAAAAAAAATTCCGTAGTAACGGAAAAAAGTTT
>CALUML010000102.1 GCA_944321745.1 uncultured Bacteroidales bacterium | reverse complement strand
ACGGCTTCCGGCCGGGAATTGCAACATCCAGTGGCCCGCGGGCCACTGGATGTTGCAATTCGGTCTTGAATCTACACATTTATTTCAAAAACGGAGCATGGCACACCCTTGGGGTTCGTTCCCGTCACATCAACTCCCTCAACATGAGCAAGGCCAGCTGCGATGCCCGCTCGATGTTCTGCTCGCGATGGTGGTTGACGTGGTACGGACGGCTGATGAGCCTGTCGGCCGAGCACACGGCCATCCATACGGTGCCGACGGGCTTGTCGGGAGTACCTCCGCCCGGACCCATGATGCCGGAGGTGGCCACGGCCCAGTCGGTGCGCAGCAGCCGGCGCACGCCTTGCGCCATCTGCTCCACCACCGGCTGGCTCACGGCTCCGTCGCGCTCCAAGTCGCCGACACGCACGCCCAACACACCTGTCTTCACCTCGTTGGCATAGGAAACGACCGTGCCTTTGAAGTATTCGGAACTGCCCGGCACCTGCGTGATGAGGTGGGCGATGTTGCCGCCCGTGCAGCTTTCGGCTGTGGCCAGGGTAAGACCGCGCGACTTCAGCAGGCGGCCCAGCCATTCGGCCACGGTGATGTCCTCGTCGCACACCACGGCAGTGCCCAACAGAGCCTTCAGCTGGTCAATCTGCTGGTTCATGGCGAAGTCGAGTGCCAGCATGTCATCGCCCGTGCCGGTCAGGCGCAAGCGGATGATGCTATAGTTGGGCAAGTAGGCCACGTGGAGGTTGGCCGGCAGGGCCGCTTCCCAATCCGCCATCTTAAGGGCTAAAGCCGACTCGGGATAGCCGGTCACCAGCAAGGTCTTGTGCAACAGAGCCGGAGCGTCGAACTTCTTTTGCAGGCGGGGAATAACCTCCGCGTTCATTGCCTGCCGCATCTCGTAGGGCACACCGGGCATGGACACCACGACCTGCCCCCCCTTGCAGTCGAACCACGTGATGGGAGCGGTTCCCACCGTGTTCTGTATGATGGTTGCGCTCTCGGGCACCATGGCCTGCGCCCGCGTAAGGTCGTTGAGCACGTCGCGGCGGTGCGTATACAGCCGCTGTATGTTTTGCAGGACAGCCTCGCTGTGTACCAGACGGGTGTGGAAGAAGTCGCACAGCGTGCGCTTGGTCACATCGTCCTTCGTAGGCCCGATGCCGCCCGTCACCAGCACCACGTCGGCACGGCCGAGGGCCGCCTTCAAGGCCGACTGTATGGGCATGGCCTCGTCGTGCACCGAGGTGATTTGCACCACATCGAAGCCCGCTTTGCTCAACTCCGCGCCCATCCAGGCCGAATTGGTGTCAACAATCTGGCCTATCAGTATTTCATCCCCTATCGTGATGATTTCGACTTTTACCTGTTTCATGCGGTTTTAATTCTTGTTCCGCTATTTCCATTTGCCTGTACCATGCTTCCCCGAAACGGCGCACCAGGGGTTCTTTCAAAAACCGGTACACCGGCACGCCCAACTGCCCGCCCAGCGTCCTGGCACACCGGCACACCTCCCAACGGTGATAATTCACCGCCACGAAACCGCCGTACCGATGCACGCGCACCGGATACAAGTGGCAGGAGACGGGTTTGTAGAAATCGATGCGCCCTTCCCGGTAGGCTTTTTCCACGGCACACCGGCACATGCCGTCGGCATCAATGCACGTGAACACGCATTCGCGCCCATCGACAATAGAAGTCACCGTATCGCCCTCCTCGTCCACGTAGCACACTCCCTGACGGCGGATGACCTCCCGCGCCGCATCGGACAGGTCGTCCCACACGGCAGGCAGTATCTCCTCCAACTTGTCCGCCTCACCCGCTTCGAGCGGCGCTCCGGCATCGCCCTCCACGCAGCAAATGCCCTTGCACGTGGCCAGGTCGCACACAAAGCATTCATCGAACAAATCCAGACTGACAATCGTATTATCTATTTGCAACATGGACATGATAGTTTATCTCCTTCAGCCGGGCCGCCCCGGTCGTTCAAGATTCTTTTGCATCCTCGTCGTCGTCCACCTTGAGCACCGGCACGCTGATGTGGAACTTCACCGCCACAATGCGCACCAGGATGACAGACAACGCCGTGGCCACCTCCGTAAACACTTCGCCCGCCCCCAGCTTGTAGCAGCCCAGGTACACGAACCCGCCGAACACGCAGGCCAAGGCATAAATGTCTTTCCGGAAGATAAGCGGCAATTCATTAATCAATATATCGCGCGTCACGCTGCCGATAGACCCGGTGATCATGCCCATGGTGATGGCCACCCAGAAAGGGAAACCCGCATCCAGGCTGCGTTCAATGCCCACCACCACGAAGAGGCTCAACCCGATGGCATCGAAGATGAAAATCGTGTTATTCATGTGAACCACGTACTTCCTGAACACCATGACAAAAACCAAAGCCACGCCCGTGACCACCAGGTAGGAAGGCTGCGACATCCAGAACGGTGTGACTCCCAGCAACAAATCGCGCATGGTCCCGCCCCCGATGGCCGTTACCAGCCCTACCACGTAGGCTCCGAACCAGTCGAACTGCTTGGCTGCCGCCAGCCGTATGCCGCTTATGGCAAAGGCAAACGTGCCCACGTAATCGATGACATCCGTAAAATCGAGTCCCATAACAAAAAAAGCGTATCAAAATGAATGATACGCCATTGTTTTGCCAACGATATGTAATCCGTTATTCTTGCGTGGCAGCGGCATCGCCCGCCTCGGCAGCACCGGCATCTTCCATCGGTTCGCCGAAGCCCGGCAACGCGGCACCCGGTTCCTGCTGCAACGCATTGTGATATTGTTCCTGTATTTCCGACTGCCGTCCACCTTCCGCATCGCTATAGTGATGCATGCTCGCAGCCACGATAGAAAGCACGACCAGGACCGATACCAGCCCCCACGTGAACTTTTCGATGAACTCGGTCGTCTTACGCACGCCCAGCACCTGGTTGGACGACGCGAAACCTGCCGCCAGACCGCCACCTTTCGACTTTTGTACCAAAACCACCAAGGTGAGCAATATCGCGGTAATCACAATCAATACAGTAAGAAAAATGTACATAACGTGTCGTTTTTATTTTTTTGTATTTTCTATTATTTTCTCTATAAACCGAATTTGGTCTGCAAAGTAAATACTTTTTTCCGGATTATTCAAATATAAATCCTTTAATATTACAAGCGCATCGGCATATTTCTTTCCACGCACCAACACCTTCACCTGCTCCATACCACCCGCCACCGGCAAGACGGCAGGTGACGGGGCTGCGGGCACCGCCTCGGGCGCAACAACGGGCGAACCGGGCACCTCCTCGCGCAGCTGCCCGGACGGCACAGGCGGCTCGGCAGCCACTACCTCCAGGCGGGCCTGCTTCAAGCGGGCGGCCAGCGACTTGAGCGACTGCCCCACATCGCCCCCCCCGCGTTCCACGCTGTGCAGCAAATCGAAATAGCTGCCCGATGCCTGCGAAGCCCGCACATGCTTGGGACGCACCTCCGCCCGCTGCTCGGGATACAAGAAAAAGTACAGCCGCCGCCGGTCATGCGCGTACAAAGCCGTGCACGCCAGTTCCTTGTCGAACAGGACGCTGTCTGCCATGCGCAATGCCCGCAGGTGCAGCATCCGCGCCGGGGCAAAATACGGGTAATGCTCCGTCAACTCCTTGAGCGACGACAACATCTCCACCGTCAAGCGGTCGGGGTGCTTCAATAATATGTCGAACTCGTCCTGAGTCATAGCACAGCAACCTGAGCAGAACGCCATCCTTCCTCCACCCTACCAATTGGCCACCGTATCGTTGTATATCTGGTCAGTTATCTCCTCAATCATGAGTGCGAGCAGCTCGTCCTGCACGTCGTTCAGCATTTGGTTGCTGTCGAAAGTCTGCGAGGCGGTATAGCGTTTCTCGAAATCCTCCTCAGGATTTTGGCGGTTCGTAAAACGCACGTTTACCGTGAGCGACAGGCGGGTTTGCGCCGCCAGGGCATCCGTGCCTATGGAAAGGGGCACGTAGTCATAGCCCACGATTTCGCCCTGCACGTCGAGGTCGCCGCCGGTGCGCAGCAGTTGCAACTTTGTCTGCCGCGTATACTTGTCACGCAAAGCCTCGGAAAACGTGCTGGACAGCGGCGCGTACACCAGCTCCGCCATGTTCGGGAAGTCGGTGATGGAAATGGACTTCACTTTGGTGTAATCTATCGATGCACCGTTGAACTTGTACGACACGGTGCAACCGCCCGCCAACACCGTCAGCAAGGCGGCAACCATACATATATATAGTCGTTTCATATGAATTGATTTCAGATTTCAAATTTCAAATTTCAGATTGGGGGAACGCGAATGATGCGAATTTGTTTCCCGCAGATTTCGCAGATTGACGCAGATGATTTCTTCCTCTCGTCTCTTGCCTCTTGCCTCTTGCACCTCGCATCTTGCCTCTTGCCTCTTGCCTCTTGCACCTCGCATCTGCCCAATTGACGAGGATGAGTATATGCCCTCCTTCCCGATTGCATCGGGACAAGTTTCCGGGGCTTGGGGAGGCTTTCCTCTGTTCGTAGGGCGTTGCCCTACGCTGAGTGCTGCAAGGCCGTTGGCCTTGGATTTACCCGTTCACTTTTTCCCATTTGCTTCTTTCCCTCTTCCCTTTCCCCTCTTCCCTTTTCCCTTTTTCCTTTCTCCTTTCAACCTTTCCCCTTTCTCCTCTTGCCTCTTACTCTTTGCCCCTTATCTCTGCCCTATTCCAACCCATATTCCTTGATCTTTCGATAGAGCGTGCGTTCGGATATCTGCAACTCGGCAGCCACGGCCTTGCGGCGACCCTTGTGCTTTTCCAGTGCATTGAGTATCATCTGCTTTTCCATTTCCTGGAGGGACAAGGGCTTTTGCTCCACCACTTCCTGATACTCGGCCTCGTCGTGGTAGCGATCCGGCTCCTCGGCATAGCGCACTGCGTCCATGGCGGGTTTGTCGGGCACGTATTCCACGGGAGCGGGCGTGGTGATGATGGTGTGGTCGTCGCGGTTGATGATGGCAGGCGGGGCATAGTGCAGGTCATCGCGCTTCACGTCCACCGGCTTGCCGCTCATGAGGTCGTTCACCAAAGCCTTGAGGTCGTTCATATCCTTCTTCATGTCAAACAACACCTGGTACAGTATCTCCCGCTCGTTGCTGAACGTGCGCCGGTCGTCTCCCGGGGCGAGCAGAGCCGGCAGACGTTCCGCGTCATCTTTCGGCAGGTACGCACGCAGGGTGGCTTCGTCCACCTCGCGTTGCTGCTCGATGACGGATATTTGCTCGGTAATGTTCTTCAGCTGCCGCACATTGCCGTTCCAATAGTAAGAGGTGAGCGCAGCCTTGGCCCCGTCGGTAAGGCGCACGGGCGGCATGTTGTACTTCTCGGCAAAGTCACTGGCAAACTTGCGGAACAGCAGCACGATGTCCTCCTTGCGCTCCCTCAGCGGAGGAATGTGGATGGGCACGGTGTTGAGGCGGTAATACAAGTCCTCGCGGAAGCGGCCCTCCCGAGTGGCCTGCGCCATGTTCAGGTTGGTGGCGGCCACCACGCGCACGTTGGTCTTCTGCGTCTTGGACGAACCCACCTTGATGAACTCACCCGTCTCCAGCACGCGCAGCAGGCGCACCTGGGTGGAGAGGGGCAGTTCGCCCACCTCGTCGAGGAAGATGGTGCCCCCGTCGGCCACCTCGAAGTAACCCTTACGATCGGCGGTGGCCCCGGTGAACGAGCCTTTCTCGTGGCCGAACAGTTCGGAATCGATGGTGCCTTCGGGAATGGCCCCGCAATTCACCGCAATGTACGGACCGTGCTTGCGGTGGCTGTAGTAATGGATGATTTGGGGAAATTTCTCTTTACCCACGCCGCTCTCGCCGGTGATCAGCACCGAGAGATCGGTGGGTGCCACCTGCACGGCTATCTCAATGGCGCGGTTCAACGCCTGGGACGTGCCGATGATACCAAAGCGTTGCTTCACGGCCTGAACGTCTGCCTGTTGCATCATATCGCCTGCAATTATGTCATGAAAATGCTGACAAATTTACTAAGTTTTTGCGTCAGCCTTGCCATCGCCCCGCACTATTAACAGTTGGAGGGGAATAATTAACACATCGCCGGAGGCGTAAGTCTCCAGCGTTTCCGGGTCGCGCAGGTTGCCCCAGGGGTCGTAGCTGTACTCGTCACCAGCGTGTCGCTCGTGATGCTCGCCGGGCGGTAGAACGAGGTGTACTCTATTGCGTGCTCGAAGCCCGTTGCGGGTGTCGCTGCTCCTGCCGCGTACACGCCCGTCACAGCGTAGGGTTTCTGCGGATGGGCGTACTCCAGCGTACCCGTGCCGTCCAGGTACGTCAGGTTGCCGTTCGCCCCGTAGGCCATGCGGTGCGTGGCGGTGCGCGTGCCGTCCTGCCGCACCTGCCACCCCGTCAGGCGGTTCTGAACACGCACATATATATGTCATACGTGATACATCATCAAATTCTTTTTATTGACATTGCCCTATAGGAGGATAGGTTACTGTCCAATTCATCCGTTGTAAGTCCTCCAAAGTAAGTGTATAGCTATACAGGATAGGTACATACTTTTGTATGGAGTCGCAATCAAAACCAGAACTCTCTGCCACTAAAGAATAAGTTTCACTATCAACCACGATTATTCTCATTTTCCCCTTACCTAAATATTCTTCCCAAGACTTATCCGGGTGTGGTGTTTCTAAACAAGCCGTGTCTTTAGAAACTATTTGCAGATCCATAGGAAAAATAATGATCCCACTCGGGGGGCATTCAATCTCAATTTTATCATCGTCAAAATCACCACCTACAGTAGCAGCATATATGATTTCCTCCTCCGAACAGTTAACAACATAAACATAATGATGTCCTTCTTGTATCGGAGTGCAATGGCTTGCCGAAAGGCTAAGCACAAATAGTACAAGGTAAAAACTTCGCATAATTTGCCACCTATTCATGGTATAATTCTATTTCGATTATAATAATGACTATTTATCCAACCAGCAAAGAGAATCCCTAATGGGTCTAAGTAATCATACCACTTTGCTTTTAGGGATAATCCATTAATGAGTGCCATGTCATTGGAATTGTAATAATCGTAATAACCCCAATAATCTCTTTGGGCAGAATGGTACACATCTAAAGGATTACTATAGAAATTCCATCCTTGTCCATTATTTCCATATTCCCGAAAATCTTCTGGTGATTTATAAAACCCGGGCACATTCTCGTTGAAGTAGATGAACGCACGCCGGTTGGCATCCTGTTCATATGGTTGAAAATCATGATACCCATCATCATATTTCATGGCTCCCCTCAGACTGGGTATTCCTACTCGAGACAAATAGGCTGGCCCCATCTTCAGGCTCTGCAAATAGTGCCCATATTCATGTTGGAATAGCGAATTGTTCGAATCTGCACTCAAACTTCGGCTTCCGTTGATATAACTGCCCAGGGTCACAGCACCACCACTTCCCCAAAAGTTACCGCTGAGGACGGTTGCTCCGTGTTTGTATTCCACATTATCCACTTGACAGGCTATATTGCTGGTTTGCGAAAACAAAAAGCCGACAATAGTTTGTGGCAGTTGCCAAGTGAAGCGAGATATGATTTCCACCATTTTCCCTCCAAAGTTCCTGTTTTTGTCCGCATTGAATAAACCGCCCCAAATTTTAATGTCATTCTTTGCCATCCGGTTTGCCGTTTTCCAAGCAGTCTTCCATCCCCCTCCTTTTTGAAATAAACCTTTGAAAAATCCGACAAGCCAAGAATCGAAAACAATAAATTCTCCATTCTCATCTGCATATTTTAACGGGTTGTTCCAGCAATAACTAAACCGGTTGAACGCTTGCGAGAAATCTGGTGCCTGTACATAGGGGTCGGGCGAAAGGAAACGCCCCGTCATCGGGTCGTACAGGCGGGCGTTCATGTTGATAAGGCCGTAGGCCGTCAAGTGCTCGTGACCCGTGAAGCCCCGCCCTAAGAGCAACTCCGGCCCTTCGCCGGGGGCATAAGTCTCCAGCGTTTCCGGGTCGCGCAGGTTGCCCCAGGGGTCGTAGCTGTACTCCGCCACTAAGCCGCCGCTATTGGTGATGGCGCAGATACTGCCCAAATAGTCGCGGATGATGTAATACACTTGCCATGTATTGCCTTGTCGCACGTACACCGCCGGGGCGGAGTAGGCATCGCCACCGAGGTAAAGGTATTCCGTGTCCGTCCGCGTGTCCGCCTCGTACACTCCTCCGAGATAGTAACGGGCGGTGATGCTTCCACTCGCCGAAAGGCTCTCCATCTTCACGCGCTCGCCACCGGCGTTGTAGGTGAACTCCGTCACCAGCGTGTCGCTCGTGATGCTCGCCGGGCGATAAAACGAGGTGTACTCTATTGCGTGCTCGAAGCCCGTTGCGGGTGTCGCTGCCCCTGCCGCGTACACGCCCGTCACGGCATAGGGCTTCTGCGGGTGGGCGTACTCCAGCGTAC
>CALUML010000101.1 GCA_944321745.1 uncultured Bacteroidales bacterium | reverse complement strand
GTCGTCGGCGTGCGCCTGCATCAGGCGTTTATAATGGTTGTACACAGCCACCGAGAGGTGCTTCTTCGCCTCGTCCTGCCCGATGACGTATTGGTCGAGGAATTCCTTTATTTCGGCCGGCTTCGGCACCTGGGTGCGGTCGAAAGCCGCGTGGCGGTTCACCGCCACCGTGTTTTCCTTCACGATCTCGGCAGCCTGCAAGGCGCATTCGTTGCATATCTGCACCCCGTCGATGCCCGTAATGAAGAATTCGACCTGCGCCTCCGTGCGCCCGCAGAAGCTGCACCTGTTCATGTTCTTAGCCATATCCTGCTTGTTTACACAATAAATCAAGGCCGCAAAGGTACGAAGAAATTTGCGAATATCCGCACCTGGCCGCCATCTGCCCACTGGGCCGCCTCCCTCCCCTCCCGCATCCGTACTTCCCGTCCTGCCTTCGGAAACTTTGCGGGATGCGGGAAGGGAGGGGAGGAAGATGCGCGACGGGCGGACGGCGGCTTGCGGGCATCCGCCGGGGCATTCATAAAAACGCCCGATTGCTTGCCCATTCCAAAAAATATATCCACCTTTGCAACGTGGCACACGGCCTGTTTTTCATCCTCAAAACATTCGGATTATGGACGGCGGCGACATTGTATATATAGTATTCTTGGCGGTCATTCTCCTCGGCGGCCTTTTCAGGAAAAACAAGAAAACCGGACGGGAGCCTGCCCGCGGCACGACGCCCTTCCCGGCAGAAGGCTATCCGGACGACGACGAGCCGGACGTATGGCTTCCCGCCGACGAGCAACCCGCACCCCGGGCGGCGCAACCGCCCGCGCCCCCCGCCAACCCGCCGCAGCCGCCCATCCCGGCACCGCACGACCGGGTGCGGCGGACGGTGGCCGCACCAAGCAACGCTCCACGCCCCGCCACCCCGTCCGAACCGGCCGGCCGGCCATCGGCAAAAATAGCCTTGGACACGGCCGAGGAGGCGCGGAAAGCATTCATCTATTCGGAGATATTCCGGCGCAAATACTGATGCCGCTTGAAAATAATTAAAACTTTTTCCCCTCCCCGCCCGCCTTTAACGGAAAAAGTTCTTACCTTTGCGGAGGTATTTACGACAACGGCTATCAAGAGTTCCGGCTGTGGAGCCGGAATTCTTTTTTGTTGCCAAGCGACAAGCATTTAAACTAACGAATAACATACAAACGACTATGGCAGTAACGTACATGACCCAAGAGGGCTACAAAAAGCTGGTCGATGAGCTGAATGAAATGGAAAACGTGCAACGCCCCGCCATTTCGAAAATGATTGCCGAAGCCCGCGACAAAGGCGACCTATCGGAAAACGCAGAATACGACGCGGCCAAAGAGGCACAAGGGATGCTCGAAATGAAAATATCCCAGCTGAAGGATGTCATCGCCTCGGCACGCCTCATCGACGAATCGAAAATCAAGACGAACGAGGTGCAGATATTGACCCGCGTCAAAATCCGGAACAAGAAAAACGGGCAAACCATGTCCTACATGATCGTGTCCGAAAGCGAGGCCAACCTCAAGGAAGGCAAACTCTCCGTGACCACCCCCATCGCCAAAGGGCTGCTCGGCAAGAAAGTGGGCGAAACCGCCGAAGTGCAAGTGCCCTCCGGCAAGATGGAATTCGAAATACTGGAAATTTCCTTGTAACCGATGCGAGAATGTGCAAATGTGATAATGTGCTAATACGATAATATGCTAATATGACAATGCCACCGATACATTAGCATATTAGCATATTAGCATATTAGCATATTAGCACATTTGCACATTTGCACATTTGCACATCAGCACATCAGCACATCATCTCATTTGCACATCAAAACATCAACCCCCATGACCCTATTCAGCAAAATCATCGCAGGGGAAATCCCCTCCTACAAGATAGCGGAAGACGACCGCTATTACGCATTCCTCGACATCAACCCCCTGACCAAGGGGCATACGCTCGTGGTGCCGAAAGTGGAAGACGATTACATCTTCCACCTGGACGACGACACCCTGGGCGGCCTCGTGCTCTTTGCCAAGCGGGTTGCCAAGGCCATCGAGCAGGCCGTGCCCTGCACCCGCATCGGCGTGGCCGTCATCGGCTTGGAAGTGCCCCACACGCACATCCACCTCATCCCCATCCGGCGGGAAGCCGACATGAACTTCGCCAACCCGAAGCTGCAGCTCCCTGCCGACGAAATGGAAGCCATCGCGGCCCGGATACGGGGGAATTTCAAATGACACCGATTTTAATAAAAACAAGCGTGAAGACTAGGGAATTCCTCCTTTCATCTTCACGCTTTTACTACATTATAACCTGCTATCGGCCTACTTCACTATGATTTTGAATTCTTTTTCCGTACAGTCATCCAAACTGACTGCAAGTATATAAGCACCTGCCATTATGGGCGATTGGAACGTGTATTCCGCATCAGAAATAGTTGCCCGATATACCTCATTGCCCGATATACCATACAACGTCACCTCCGACAAGGACACATTATCCTTCAGTGCCTGCACCGACAAGGGTCGCCCACCTTCCAACAAGGTGGCAGAAACAGCCACGCTTTCTTTTAGAACTTCCGGTGATGCCATCCCTGCCTGTACGGCATCCATGGCTTCTTCCATTTTCCGAGCAATGTACTCCCCTTGCATGATCTGCCCGGCAGCATTCGGGTGAAGCCCATCCGGCAGATAATCCGCTGCATTTTCTGTTGTAATGCCCGATTCATGAAAACAATCGATATAGGGCACGGACAGTCCCTCGCAGAGTTCCTTCAACACTTCAATCTTGATCAAGTTGTTTGCATTCCAGCCACGCGATTCCGATGTTTGTAACGGGAAACAGAGAAAAATTTTCACCTGGGGAAATACCATACGCATCGTATCGATACACCAACGGACAGCACCCGCCGTGGTGTAGGTGTCAACCTCGCTCAAGTCCTCAGCTGCCAATGTCTCCTTAGCATCACCCCGGAAATCAACCGGGTCGTTCGTGCCATAAGAGAATACCACATAATCGGGAGTCTGGTTTTCCGCTGGCAGGTTCTTCCTTTCAGCCAAATACTTCTGCACATGCACCACGGCACAGTTGTTCACACGCTTTTGCCATTCTTCTGGTGTCATGCCATCGTAATGCTGGGAAGTGATGCCTGCAAAATCGGGGTCAGTATAGTCCTGTGTGCGCACCACCGTTCCGTCTTCAAAACGTTGCTCGCGCTCATACCATATAGATGCAGAAACTGCTCCATTGTACAAATGTCCAAAGGCCAACAAATCACGCACCCGATAAGCCCAGCTGCCGGAAGCTGCCGTGATACTATTGCCAAAGGTGACCAAGTTTTTTCCATAAAATGCAGTGTTGAGCACACGGTACTCTGCTGTTTTAGGTGCAACATTCACACCACCTATCTTGTCACCTGGTGCTGCCGCTTTTATCCAATAAGTTCCACACTTCACCGTACTCGGGACAATCAGTTCAGCTACGGCCTTGTTCTGTGTCACAACCGCCTCCACTGCCGGTACTATTGTATTGTCATTCTCATCAATCAACGACACCAACAGTTTTTCATTGTCGGAAACCTGAGCCGTGTACACAGTAGCCCGCACCGTGGTCGTTTCCGCTTCCATTTGGCTCGTCTTATTCAAGCTGACCGATACGATTTTAGTTGTTGAATAGAAATCGCCCGTCCCTACACGTGCATGACGCACATCAATGTTACAACGGGTGTTCTTATTAGCCCCCGCACGCACAATGTCAGAACTACTCGTGTCTTCTATGGTCGGCACACCCTCAAACACCAATTCATAATCGATATACACGTCATATACCGAGTGATCGGCCGAAAGCACAAAACTATAAGTGTGAAACTGGGACAAATCCAAATAATGACGTTCCGACTCATCCACTGTGAAAGTCTCCGTGAGGCATGCATAACCGCTTTTTCCAACATCGGTCGCCCCATCGTTGTGCCGCACGCTGATATTGACTTGTTTGTTGTTGATACGTGCCGACAGCAAGGCCGACTCATAACCGCTGTTGTTATCAGGATACAGTACTTTATCCACTGCGTTTACACGTGCTTCTATTTCAACTGTGTAAGGATTGCCACTTCCTAACTTCATATCCCAGCTATTGATCAAAGCCGAATGAGAAGTGGTGCCTACGCCTACTTTCGTTATGTTAACCCACCCTTCTGCCGATGGAGTTATAGTCGTTGTACCTTTAACCGATGCTCCCACATAGGAAGTCCATGCTTGAGCCGTACTTCCTTCATCTTGATTCCAATTGTTACCCATGGATTTGTCCATGATGTCCCACGTGCCCGCTTGGGCAACAAGATTGCCTCCTGCTAATAGCAGTGCAACGATAAAATTCCACTTTTTCATAATTTACTCTTTATATTCTTTCCTACCGCTTCTTTTGAAAAAGAAACGAATTTCATTTTACTCACTTCCTGACTACCTGTATTTTCAATGTTTCTGTCGTTTGGTCGCTCATCTGGACTACTATTACATACATGCCTGGAGACTGCGGAGCAATAAGCGTACATTCACCTCCATCGGCTATGACGCGGGTCAATTGCCTGCCTCCAAAATCATACAAAGCACAAGAAGACAATGACAATCCATCTGCCAGTGCACTGACCGATACGGGGCTACCTGCTTGTGGCATGGTCGTTGACAGGGAGACTTGGGCATGAGCAGGAGAGAAGACTTGTTCCATCCCTGAACTGCTGTTAGCTTCCGCTTCATCCAACTTGTGGGCTATGTACGTACCATGCAATATTTTCCCCGCCGCATTCGGATGCAATCCATCACTCAGATATTGAGCTTGATTTTCCTGCGTAATGCCACATTCATGATAACAATCGAAATACGGGACAGAGAGACCATCGCACACCTGCTTGATTACTTCCATTTTACTCAAGTTCCCGTTGTTTTTATTGACATCCCTTGCCTGAATAGGCAATGCCACATAAATCTTCACCTCTGGGAACTCCAGCCGCAACGTATCAATGCACCAGCGCAGGGCACCTGCCAAAGTGTATTTGTCCAACATGTTAATATCATCCACCTGTAAAGTAGTCGCAGCATTGCCCATTGAAGAAGTAACATCATTCGTACCATAAGAAAAAAGCACATAATCAGGCTGTTTCATTCTATCCCTTTCGGCAAAATACTTCTGCACATGAACAATAGCGCAGTTATTGATTATCTGCTGGTACTTATGCGGGTCGGTATTCGTGCCATTCCCCATCCCGGCAAAATTGGGGTCATCATAATTTTGCGTCCAAATACTGTCACCATCCTGCGCCTTGCGGGCACGCTTGCTCCAGATAGCTCCGGAAAAAGCACCATTGTACAAATCGGCAAAACCTAACCGGCGCTGCACCTGGTATGCCCAGCTGTCCTCTGCTGATGTGATACTGTTGCCGAAAGTCACCAGGTTCTTATCCGTGAAATCGAATGCCGTGATAAGATACTCTGTCAACCGGGGTCGTACTTCCACCTCACCTATCTTATCGTCCTGTACGGCCGCTTTCACAAAATAACTTCCCGCCGACAAATCGGCCGGCACGGAAAGTGTCGCCGATGCCTTGTCTTGCGCCACTACAGCCTCAACCGCAGGCACCATAACTTGCCCGTCTCCATCAACCAATGACACCAAAATCGTCTCACCATCAGGAACAAGCAACGTGTTCACCGTTACAGCTACGGCTTGTGTTTTTCCCGCTGGTTGACAATATGTGTCGGTAGTGACCGACACAATTTTAGCTTTGGAAAAGAATGCACCCGTACCCATCTTCACATACATGATATCAATGTTACAACGATGACGCGACTCTGCTCCGATGTAAACACCGTTTTCATCGGCATGTTCTCCAACTGCCACATCTTCAAAAATCGGTTCGTCAACCCCTTCCACATACACATCATAAGTTTTATGGTCAGGCAAAAGCACCAAACGATACACTTGATACTCGGATGTATTCAGGTAATAGGGTTCTTCTCCTCCCGAAGTCGTACTGACGTAACCCGTAGAAGCATCTCCATATTTCAAATAAATAGGCGCATACAAATTTTCAGACTTCATCCGAAGCGATATCTGATTTGCTTCATAGCCATTACCATCATCTGGCATATCTATAGAATGCAACCTAGCTTTCACTTCAATACTATAGGGAGTACCCGGCTGCAAAGCATCGAACGGTTCAGTTTGTCTCAACCATGCCCAATAGCCGCTTTGACCATTCGCAGTCTTCCTGAAGTTCACATAATCGCTGCTTTGAGTCAAAATGGCATTCGCATTTCCTCCCGCATATTCCTGCCAAGCCGGTTCGGCATAAAACGTTCCCATCTGTTTTTCTGCTATATCCCACTGTGCAAACAAGGCGGGAACAGCAAGGAGCATACCTATAAAAATCAAATTCTTCATCTTAAATGCCCTGTCTGTTTGCAAAGAAAAAGGGCGTGCCAAAACAGCAAGAACCACTCAACACACCCTATTCTTCTCTACAATTATTAATTAATAATCTACTTCACTAATACCTTGAAATCTTTCGCTGTATTGTCATCCAAAACCACACGCAGAACGTACATACCCGGCATGGCGGGAACTTGCACTTCAGAGGTGCTGCTTTGAATCGATATGCGATCCATTTCTTTCCCAGTCAAGCTATAGAACACGGCTTCCGACAAGACTTGATCCGCACCAGCAACCACCGATAAGCTTTCGCCCGCGTACAACACGGTGCGCGACACGGTCAACCCTTCACCACCGGCAAGCACGGCAATATCGGTTGTTCCGCCACCCTGCACAAGGTTACCTTCGCCGATGCGCACATAGCGCACATCCATGTTGAAGCGTTGCCATGACTCACCACCCAGTTTGACTGTATTGGCTCCGGACTTGTTCCCCCAAGCTTGGTCAGTCAATACCTGTTTGCCATCCACATACACATCGTAAGTGGCTTCTTCCGCATCGCTTACCAAAGAATAAACATGCCAATCGGATGTCTTCAGTTCGGCACGGTTTTCCGCACTCGGGTTGATACCCGTACCGCTCACTTCCTGCGAGGACACATAACCCGTAACAGCTTCGGTATCACAAAGCAGGAAAATGGACATCAGTTTGCCATCCTGCTGAAATGCAATTTGATTGGCTTCAAAGCCTCCGTCTTGACCCGAAGCCGGTTGTTCATCCAAATCCGGAAATTCCTCCTTATTTATCGGCCTCACCCGAGCCTCCACTTGGAATGTGTATTCCGTATTTTCTGCCACCGTTACTTCAGGCGAGAGCAAAAACGCATAATACCAACTTCCACCGGCATCGGTTTTGTAAAGGCTTACCCCCTCCTCCGTCGATGTAACGAAACTTTCAGACACACGATTTTTCGATAAAGTCCATGGCTCTGCACCTTCATTCCACGCAACTTCCCGGAAGTCACGATCAAGCACGTTCCATTGCAGGCTTCCGGCTTCTTTCACCGCATATGGTACGGTCAACGGCGTTACAGCAGCATTGTCTTTCGCTTCCACCTTCACGGCATACTCGCCGACTGACACCGTGGCTGGAATAGTCAGCTGAGCAGTGGCGACATCATTTACCACGGTAACTTCCACTGTCGGTACAATCGTTTTGCCCTGACCATCAACCAACGAGCAGAGCAAAACGGTACCATCGTCCAGCAAGTCGGTGTGAACCGTTACATCCAGGGTAGTCTCAACACCGACAGCCTGCACTTCCTGCGAAAGTTCGATGGCGGAAATACTGGCCTTTATCAAGTTTCCTTTTCCCATCCGCACGTAGGCGATATCCATGTCGCAAGCCTTGTTGCTTTCCGAGCCGAAATAAACGCCATTAGCATCATTATTCTGATCACCACTTTTACCTACATTCGGAATCGCCAGTTCGCCGTTCACATAAATATCATACGTGGCATGGTCGGCATGAACATAGATTCCATATTCCTGAAATTCGGACGTGTTCAAATGAAAAGGAGCTGTCCCATGCTGCGAGGCACTGATATAGCCTGTTTCTTCATCGCCATAGGCCAAATAAAATGGCATCCGGACGTTTTCAGGAGACAGGCGAAGAGATACCTGGTTACTCGGATCGGCGGTAGCATCTCCCAATCGTACACGTACCACAATGCTGTAATCTTCCCCTGTTTCAAGGTCGGCAAAAGGAGTTTCCGGCTTGAACCATGCCCACTTTTGGGTAGCCTCTTTGGTTATATTCACGTGTCCGGGTTCCTGCGTAGCAACCAAATTCCCCCCTTTTGCTATCGTCCATCCCGTATAATCACTACTGAAGTCCTTGTTCAGCAAATTCCAATCGGTACTTTCCTGGGCAAAGAGACCACTTATGACCATGCACATCACGGTCCACATAACATTCCGCTTTTTCATAATCTTTTTGTTTAAAATGGTTATTGTAATAGTCCGTTAAAATTCAACATATCGGCTAAGCGGCTTCTGCCACTATGCCAAATAGTTCTTTGATAAGTTTAG
>CALUML010000100.1 GCA_944321745.1 uncultured Bacteroidales bacterium | reverse complement strand
TGTTCCACCCGGGTGGGACGGTCGTACCACCCGGGTGGGACGATAACTTTCCCCGCATCCGTGCACGACTTTCCGCTGACGCGTCCGCTACTTTCCTGCCGTCCGTGCATTTCCTATAAATAAAGGAAAGGCTCGCCATGCCCGCCTGCATCCGTCCACGGGGCATTTTAAGAAGCTTTATCACCCCGCCCCCGTTGACGGGTGGAAGATATTCCGTATCTTTGCCCCTCGAAGCGGAGGAGGCCGTCCCGGCGCGGGCGCATCCCCCGCCCGACTGAAATAGAAGACATATGGGTAAAATCATTTCTTTGGCAAACCAAAAAGGCGGCGTGGGCAAGACCACCACGGCCATCAACCTGGCCGCCTCGCTCGCCACGCTGGGCAAGACGGTGCTGCTGGTCGATGCCGACCCGCAGGCCAACGCCTCCTCGGGGCTGGGCATAGACATCCGCTCGCTGGAATTCACCATCTACGAATGCCTCATAGACGGGGTGGAGCCCGCCAAGGCCATCCTGCCCACCGACATCAAGGGGCTGCACGTGCTGCCCTCGCACATCGACCTGGTGGGGGCCGAGATCGAAATGCTCAACATGGACAACCGCGAACGGTGCCTGCAAAAGCTGCTCGCGCCCCTCGCCCCGCAGTATGACTATATCCTCATCGACTGCTCGCCCTCCCTCGGGCTCATCACCATCAACGCCCTCACGGCCTCGCACTCGGTCATCATCCCCGTGCAGTGCGAGTACTTCGCCCTGGAGGGCATCAGCAAGTTGCTGAACACCATCAAGATTATCAAGGGAAAACTGAACCCCGGCCTCGACATAGAAGGCTTCCTGCTGACGATGTACGACAACCGCCTGCGCCTGGCCAACCAGGTGTACGACGAGGTGAAAAGGCATTTTGAGGGGATGGTGTTCCGCACCGTCATCACCCGCAACGTGCGCCTGAGCGAAGCCCCCAGCCACGGCAAGCCTGTGCTGACATACGACCCCGATTCGCGCGGCGCGGCCAACTACATGGACCTGGCCAAAGAACTGATAGAAAAGAATAAATAGGCCAACAGTCGGCGGTCAACAGTCTGCGGGTTTATGCGAACGGCAGGCCGGGATCGTTGACCGCCGACCGTTGACTGCCGACTGCTGACCGTTGACTGACGACTGTAGACTGAAATATGGCAAAGCATACCGAATCACGATTGGGACGGGGGCTGGGCGCGCTTATCGACACTGCCCCTATTACCACCAGCGGCTCCTCCTCCATCAGCGAGGTGGATCTCGACCTCATACAGGCCAATCCCAACCAGCCCCGCACGCACTTCGACGAAGAGGCGCTGGACGAGCTGACCGCCTCCATACGCGAGCTGGGGGTCATCTCCCCCGTCACCCTGCGCAAGAACGATGACGGCACCTACCTCATCATCGCGGGCGAACGCCGTTACCGGGCCTCACGCCGGGCGGGTCTCAAGACCATACCCGCCTATGTGCGCACCGCCGCCGACGAGCAGGTGATGGAGATGGCCCTCATCGAGAACATACAGCGCGAGGATCTCAACGCCATCGAGATAGCCCTCACCTTCCAACGGCTCATGGAGGAATACAACCTGACGCAGGAGCGCATGAGCGAGCGGGTGGGCAAGAAACGCGCCACCATCGCCAACTACCTGCGCCTGCTTCGGCTGCCCGCCGAGGTGCAGATGGGCATCAAGGACAAGAAGATTGACATGGGGCACGCCCGCGCCTTGCTTGGCTTGGACGACCCCGCCGCGCAACTGGTGCTGTACGAGGACATCCTGGCACAGCACCACAGCGTGCGCCGCGTGGAGGAAATGGTGCGCCGGTACCAGGAATCCGGCTCGTTCGACGGGGCGAAGTCCAAGCCTACCCCCCGGGCGGAAAACCCGGTGGCGGGGCTGAAAGAGCTGGGTGAGCTGCGCGACCAGCTGAGCCGCCGCCTGGGCGCGAAAGTGCAGCTTACCTGCAACCCGCAGGGGCGGGGGCGCATCAGCATTCCCTTTGCCAACGACGAGGAACTGGCTCGCATCATGGAGTTGTTCGACAAAATCTGACCCCCGCCTTGCGTCGCATCTGTTTCATATCGATTATGGTGTGCTGCCTGTTGCCCCTTGCCCTGCACGGGCAGGCGGAAGCGGGTGGCGTGTATGTGCCTCCCCCGGCCGGGACGGTGGCGCAGGACACGGTGGTGGACCTCCAGGTGTGGGACGAGTCGGTGCTCGTGGTGGACACCGTGGCGCAGGTGCAGGCGGACACCTCCGAAATCGACACGACCTTCATGCCCGACCCCGAAAAGGTGGTGTGGCTCGGGGCCATCATACCCGGCTACGGGCAGATAGTGAACAAGAAGTACTGGCAACTGCCCATCGTGTATGGGGCGTACATGGGGTGTGCCTTCGCCGTGACGTGGTTCTCCACTGAGTACCAGTTTTACAAGACGGCCTACCGCGATGCCATCGACACCGACCCCACCACCAACAGCCACTTGGAATACCTCGACAACATGGGGGTGACGCTGGAGCAGATGGGGGGCGAGTCGGCTTACCGCGACCGCCTGCGCAGCTTTCAGGACAACTACCGCCGCTACCGCGACTACAGCATCCTGGCCTCGGTGGCGGTCTACGCGCTGAGCATCCTGTGGGCCTACGTGGATGCCCAGTTGTATGACTTCGACATTAGCCCCGACCTTTCCATGAACATCCAGCCCGCCGTCATTAACACTGACTTGCAGTATGCCCGGCAGCCGAACGCCTACGATGCCTTCGGCAGTGCCCCGTCTTTCAACCAAGGCAACACGGCGGTCGGCATCCGGTGGAATATCCGGCTGAAGTGAGAGGTGAGAAAGTAAGAGGTGAGAGGTAAGAGGTGAGAAAGTAAAAAGTAAGAAAGTAAGAGGTAAGAAGGTAAGTTAAAAGATGAGTGGAATAGTGACGAGGTGTTATGTGACTCGCTTGGGGTCGTAGGGCGTTGCCCTACGCTGAGAGCCGCAAGGCCGTTGGCCTTGGTCGTCAGGATGCCCGTCCATTTGTTTACTCGTTTACTCGTTTACTTGTTTACTCGTTTACTTGTTTACTCGTGTACTTGTAATTCGTAACTCGTAACTAATGAAACGAATCATCATAGCATTCCTGCTGTGCTTCGTGGCGGGGGAATGTACATATGCATCGCTTGCCCCTTCCAAGCGGCGGGCCGACCGCAAGCGCAGGGCCGATGTGCCGGAAGCACCGATGGCCTTGCCGCCCGACACGTTGTTGCCCGACACCTTGGTGTTGCAGGGACGGGTATATTGCTTGGTATCCGAGCCGCGGCCGGTCGATAGCACGGTGGCTGCCGGGGATGCCGGAGAACTGCCGCAGGCGGAGGTGTCGCTGTTCGAACCCTATTATGAGGACTTGATGTTCGACACCATCAGTTCCCTGCCCGATGACCTCAACCACTTGCTCGATCGCATGGTGGAGGTGTGGATGGAAACGCGCACCGCCTTGCCCGACTGTGTGGAGGATACGGCGCGGGTGGCGGTGTCCGACTCGCTCTACAAGGCTCGGCTTGCTGCGCTGCCCCACATTATCGAGATGCCTTACAATGGTTATGTGCGCTCGATGATAGAAGTGTATACCGAGCGGAAGCGCGACTTGCTGGCCTACATGTTGGGTATGGGACGGTATTATTTTCCCATCTTCGAGCAGGCATTGGATGCACGGGACATGCCGTTGGAGTTGAAATACCTGCCCGCGATAGAGTCGGCGTTGAACGTGAAGGCTGTTTCGCCCATGGGAGCGGCGGGCTTGTGGCAGTTCATGATAGGTACGGGTCGGTTGTATGGTTTGGAAATAAACGGTCTAATCGACGAGCGCATGGACCCGGTGAAGTCCACGGATGCGGCTACCCGTTTCCTGAAAGACCTGTATAAGGTGTATGGCGACTGGAACCTGGCGATAGCCGCTTACAACTGTGGGCCGGGGAATGTGAACAAGGCAATCCGCCGTTCGGGCGGCAAACGCGACTTCTGGGCCATCTACCGTTACCTGCCCCGCGAGACGCGCGGGTATGTGCCCATCTTCATTGCGGCTAATTACGCCATGAACTATGCGGCGGAGCATCATGTGTGCCCGGCGGAGGTGGATGTGCCGCTGGTGGTCGATACGGTCATGGTGACGCATCGCATACATTTCGACCAGCTGGCCGCCGTGCTGGGGGTGGACAAGGAGCAGGTGCGCATGTTGAACCCGCAATATCGTCGCGACATCATCCCCGGTGACCTCAAGCCCTACGCCCTGCGCCTGCCCTTGCCATATGCCACGGCCTATGTGGAGCAGTGCGACTCCGTGCGTGCCTACAAGGCGGATGAGCTGATTAACAACCGCCGGAAGGAAATAGAAATCTACCGTTCGTCTGCTCCGGGTGGTTCGGGCAAGTTGATATACCATAAGGTGAAAAGCGGGGAGACTTTAGGGCATATCGCCATCCGCTACGGCACTACCGCCTCGAAAATTCGCCAGTGGAACAACATCTCCGGCTCGCGCATCTATGCCGGGCAGCGGTTGAGGATATACAAATAGAGGCCTGGTGGTATGGAAAAGCGTTATTACTCGATATCCGAGGTGGCAGGCATGTTCAAGGTGAACCAGTCGCACCTGCGTTTCCTGGAGGGGAAGTTTCCCCAGTTAAGTCCGAAACGCAATGCGAAAGGCACTCGCTTTTACACGAAGGACGACATCCAGCTCATCAAGCAGATATTCTTCCTGGTCAACGAGCAGGGGCTGAAGCTGGAGGGCGCACGCAAGAAATTGGGCGAGAAGAAAGACCAGGTGGCCAAGCAGCAGGAGATAGCCGAACGCCTGCGCCGGGTGAAGAAGGAATTGCAGGGCATTGCCCGTTTTTTAATGGAAGAATGACTGGCAGGGCTTGCGGGTAACGGGAAAAAGCGTACCTTTGCAGCACGTATCTCTCACAATGGGTCTGTTTGGTTTCGACAGCAGGTAGAAGGGGTAGGTAAGCATGTCGAGCGCGGGAGGTGTCGGCTCGTTAATCCCGGGATCTCATAAAGTTTAACTGGCGAAGAAAATTACGCTCTTGCTGCTTAATCGAAGTATAGTAGATTCGAGCTTAATCCCGGCACCAGGTGCTGGGACAAGACATTTCCCGAACGCCGTGGCCTCGAGGCCGTTCGATCAGGAAGTGCAGCTAAATCGGGGATAGTCGCGCGTAGCCTCGTATGCGGGATGAAAACTTAGAGGATAAGGTGCAGGTTGGTGGCTCCGGTCTTGCCTGCTCCCGACAACGAAGGCGGAGATAAACATGTAGAAAGCTTATTCATTCCTTGTTTGGACGAGGGTTCGACTCCCTCCAGATCCACAAATACTTGGACGGGTAGCATCACACAATGGGTTTTACTACCTCGACTTTCATACCTAAGGCATTCATAATGCGGTAGAATGTAGCTACGCTGGGGGTTATTAGCCCGTTTTCGATTTTTGATATATACGATTTGGTGACGTGGAGGCTGTCGGCCAGCTCCGCTTGGGTCATCTTGGCTTCTTTCCTTGCATTGAGCAGTATTTGCGATGTGTAGAATTCATAAGCCTCCTCATCGAACTTGGCGCGTTCGGCAGAACCGACTTTCCCGTACTTTTGCGAAAGTACAGCACTGTAGTCATTGATTTGATGATTGTTTGTCTGCATAATATGCCTCCTTAATCTGTAATGCCTTGCTAATTTCCGAAGCCGGGGTCTTTTGTGTCTTTTTCTGAAAACCATTGAAAAGAACGACTATTTGCCCGTCATCGAAGATGAAGAACACACGGTAGGTATTGCTTGCGTATTCCATGCGAAGTTCGTACAAACCGTTGCGTAGGTATTTGATGAATTTCACCGGCAGTCTCTCCTCTGTTTCAAGTAGGGAAATGATGTAATCCAGTTTCTTGCGTTCTTTTTCCGCAAGGGTGGAAATGAAGCGTTCGAAGTAGCCGCCGTATGTCAATATTTTGCGTCTCACGATGCAAAAATACAAAAAAAAGTTTCAATATGCTGCAACAAGACGGGAAACTGTTTTCTTCTATGGATGATAGAAAAAGCAAAAGAGAAGCACTCGAAAGCACTTCTCTTCGTTGGTGGAGTATAGCGGACTCGAACCGCTTACCTCGACACTGCCAGTGTCGCGCTCTACCAGATGAGCTAATACCCCTTGTTTTCTCAATTGCGGTGCAAAGATAAGCGAAGTTTTGAATTTGGCAAAACGATAAGCCATAAATTTTATAGAAAAAGAAGATGGTCATACTGAATACGACTTATTGGGTGAGCGACGGCAGGCGCGATGAGTGGCTTCGTTGGGTGCGGGAAGAGTGCATCCCGGCCATGTTGTCAACGGGTTATTTTGTTGAACCGCAAGTGGCCAAAGTCTACATGCCCGATGACGGGCAGGGTGGGGCATCCTACTCCGTGCAGTTTCGTGCGCCTGAGATGGCGGCGGTCGAAGCCTGGATGAACGGGGCGGGCGCGGAGGTTGGCGACCGCCTGGCCGCTTTGTTCGGCGAGGAGGTGATGGGTTTTTCAACCGTTTTGGAACTGGTGGAATGGTGAGGGATCAGATTATATTGGGCATTGACCCGGGTACGACGGTCATGGGGTACGGACTGTTGCAAGTCAAGAACAACAAGCCCTATTTGGTGGCCATGGGCGTGCTCGACCTGAAGAAGTACATTGATCATTACCAGAAGTTGCAACGCATCTTCATGCGTACGCTGTCGCTGATAGACGAGTTTCAACCCGACTGCCTGGCCATCGAAGCGCCATTCTTTGGTAAAAACGTGCAGTCCATGCTGAAATTGGGGCGGGCACAGGGGGTAGCCATGGCGGCAGCCTTATACCGCGACTTGCCCATCACGGAATACATGCCGCTGAAAATCAAGATGGCTATCACCGGAAACGGACAGGCTTCGAAGGAGCAGGTGGCCGACATGCTGCGCCGTTTCCTCAAGATTCCGCATGAGCAAATGTTGCCGCAGCTGGATGCTACCGACGGGCTGGCGGCGGCTTATTGCCATTACTTGCAATTGGGCAACCCGGTGTCCGAACGCCCGTATAAGAGTTGGAAAGACTTCGTTGCGAAGAACCAAGACCGGGTGAAGGGGTGAGGTGGGACGCAAATGACGCAAGTAGCGCAATCACCGCAAATGATTTGTTTTATTCTTCTCGCGTTTCCTCCTTGAAGGAGGGTTAGTTGTGCTGTAGAGACGTGACATGCCGTGTTTGAAAAGCAAACCGCAAAGAGCAGGATTTTTTTAACCGCAGAGAGCGCAAAGGGCGCAAAGAGATAAAGGTCAACGGTCGGCAGCCAATGGTCAACCGTGTCGCATAAATCTCTTTGCGCCCTTTGCGCTCTCTGCGGTAAAAAAATAATTTTCCAGACGCGGCACGCCGCGTCTTTATGACTGAGCGGATATGCAAAAGCCCCCTTTAGGGGATTGGGGGTTCTTTGCACTTTTTGCGGTTAATAAAGGTTGAAAGTAAGAAGTCCAATCCGTGTAAATCCGTTCAATCCGCGTTATCCGTGTGCTAAAACCCCGTGTGCTTGCAGGTAAAAGTCCATCAAGGCGATGGCGGTCATGGCCTCCACCACGGGTACGGCGCGGGGCAGCACGCAGGGATCGTGGCGGCCATGGGCTTCCAAAATCACTTTTTGTCCATGCACGTCCACCGTGTGCTGGCACTTGGCGATGGTGGCCACGGGCTTGAACAGCACGCGGAAATAGACTTCCTGCCCGTTGCTTATTCCTCCTTGTATGCCGCCGGATCGGTTGGTGGCGGTTGTTATCTTTTCTCCCTTTTTGATAAAGGCATCGTTTTGCTCCGAGCCTTTCATGGCCACACCGTCGAACCCCATCCCGTAGTCGAATCCATGCACCGCGTTGATGCTGAACATGGCTTGCGCCAACCGGGCGGATAGCTTGTCGAAGATGGGGTTACCCCATCCGGCAGGCAGGTGCTTGATGACGCACGTCACGATGCCGCCGACGGAATCGCCCTCGGCTTTCAGCTGGCGGATGTAGGCAATCATCTGTTCCGCTACGTCCGGCTGCGGGCAGCGTACGATGTTGCGCTCTATTTCGGCCGGGTCGATGCGGTCGTGTGGCAGGGTCATGGCGATGTGTCCCACTTGCGAGGTGTAGGCCATGATGTCGATACCCGCCTGGCGCAAGGCCAGCTTGGCGATGGCACCGGCCACCACGCGGGCTGCTGTCTCGCGGGCGGAACTGCGTCCTCCACCCCGGTGGTCGCGGATGCCGTATTTCTGCTGGTAGGTGAAGTCGGCGTGCGAGGGGCGGTATACCTCCCGCAGATGGTCGTAATCGCCGCTGCGCTGGTTGCTGTTCCAAATGACGAAGGCGATGGGGGTGCCGGTGGTGCGCCCTTCGAAGATGCCGGAGAGGAATTCTACCCGGTCGTCTTCCCGGCGTGGGGTGGTGATGTCCGACTGCCCCGGGCGGCGGCGGTTCAGTTCGTGCTGGATGAACGCCTCGTCTATTTCCACCAAGGGCGGGCATCCATCGACAATGCCGCCCACGGCTCGTCCGTGCGACTCGCCGAACGAGGTGAACGTGAATATATTT
>CALUML010000099.1 GCA_944321745.1 uncultured Bacteroidales bacterium | reverse complement strand
GCAACGTAGTGGAAACCATGGGTAATGCCACGGTGGCTTCTGTCCAGAACTCCTGCATGTCGGCCAATTCACCCAGCAACACCCATTCGTCCGAAGCCGACCGGCGGGCATACACCCGCAAGGTGTCGTTCACATCACGCGTTTCGCTGAATGCCGGCAAGGCATACCAAAAGTTAACTCGCGCCGGGGTCACCAGCCCGGAAGCATCTATCACCGGGGTGACCAGCCGCGTAGTGGCCGGATCGTTGGCGGGAGCATAAAACCACACCCGCGACTCGCCCGAATGAGCACCCGTGGGATACGTGCAGGCAGCACCCGTCTGCCGCTCCCAACTGTACGTGCCTTTCACCTGCTCCTGTGTCCACGAGCCGGGAAAGCCACTCTCGAAGTCGTCCTGGAACACGCGTAGCTGCGCCGCCATGCCCAACGAGCACAACAGCCCAACCACAAACAACATGCTCCGCTTGTACATTCTTCCCATAAGCGAAAATTTTAATTAAACATATGTTGATTAGTTCGTTACGTTGTAGAGACAAGGCATGCCTTGTCTCGCCTCCCTATTCCACCGCCTCACCGCCCATTACATCCGGCCTCGCAGGAGACAAGGCAGGCCTTGTCTCTACACCATGGAAACGGGAAACTCAATAATATTCGCACAAGCACGGCCTGCGGCCTTCGATGCCGAACAGGAACGTGACTTTGACTCCCACTTCCAACGGATGCACGGCCACGCCCGCTGCCGTGCGCATCAAGCTGTTCAGCACAGGCCACGCGGCATCGGACTGCAGCACCAGGTCCTCTTGATACGCTCCATGCTGCACGTTCAACAGCCCGTATTCCCCATACAAGGCCAACCGCCAGGCAAACGGTGAGTGCGGGTCTTCCCCGATGCGGTAGCGCCACCCCACTTCCGCAGCCAGCGACACATTCAACCCTGCTTCCAGCTCATAATCATGACGCTCCGTGCGGGTGTCGAAACCGTGATTGGGCATATCTTCAAAATCATCGATAAAGGAATCGTATCTTCCCGAAGACGCGACCGCATCATCTACCCGGCCTCGCCCCATGAGGTTAAGCCCCACCTTGGCACCAGCCAGGAAATAAAACCGTTCATGCTGCATACCCGCCATCAACGGCACTTGTACATATCCCAGCCCGATACGTTCACGCACGTCGGCAAAACGAAAACGAGCCGTATAGGCATCACCCTCGGTGTCGGTACGGGGCTGCTCGTACACGAAATCGTCCACCCGCCACTGCGAAGCAAACCGCCGAAACTCCACACCGGTATGCAGCAACAACTTTTTGTGCTGCCACTCATAACCCACGCCCGCGCCGAAGCCGAAACTGCCGGGTGAGCGCAGATGCGCCGCGTTTTCCAGCAAGTTGCCATAGCCCCCATCAAGCCACACCGTCACATGATGTGGATAAGGTTGGGCGAAGCCCTTGCCCGCAAACAGCAGGCCACATGCTACTATTAATAAAATATATAGGTTCGATCGCATTCGTTATTCGATTTTATCAGAACACGGACTACGCGGATGATACGGATTTTCACAGATGGAAATACAGTTGATATTCCTTTATGTTCAAGATGATATACCTTTGTAAATCCGTATCTTCCGTTGTGTGCCAAATCCCATTTTCACACTACCGCACGATCACCGTGAACATACGTTGTTCCCCGTCCTGAGGCTTCACGAGCAATAAATACGTACCCGACTCCATCGGAGCCTGCATGGCACTGAGCCCGCCTGCAACATGCTTCGCGGAAAGCTGCAAGCCCATGACGTTCCACCATGCCACATCGGCCTCACCAAAAGTCCGAACCGTCACTTGCTCGCCCCGCCCCACGACTGTGGGATAGGCATCCACCACCCCGCGCGCCTCCGGCACAAAGGGGCAGGTAAGCATGGTCACCCCATCGTCGGCACGCGTGAGCAACACCTGGTAATGCGCCGCCGTGTCCAACGGCTGGTACAGGTACGACCCCGTCTCGCCCTCAAGTGCCACCCCGTCCTTGTACCACTGATAGGACGAGAACGTGTAACCACCATTATATTCCTCATTATAAAGTGCCAGCACATCGTTCCACTTCTGTGCCATGACCGCCGAAGGATACTGCACCACGATGCGCACATCCAGCGTGTCCGTACCGCTGTGTTCATCGCTGCATACCAGGTCGGCCTTGTACACATCCGGGCGAACCGGCTCAGGCACCGGCACTTCTATCACCGTCTGACCGGGCGCGATGGTGGCCGAATCGCTTTGCCAACCCGCTGCCTGCGCGTGTTCATCGAACAACAGACGGTAATCCGTAAACGAACCTGACCGAACAACGTATTCCAGCGGCACACGCACCACTTCATTGCCGCACAGCAACACGCTGTCCTCCGTCAAGGCCATCTCCAGGCGGTCATAGGCCGTGAGGCGCAACGTTATCACACTGTCGCACCCGGTTACCGTCTGCAAGCTGTCATAATACACGCCCGTCTCGGTCAGTTGCCTGCCATTAAATTCATAATAAGGCTCTTTGTACAGGAAGAGTTCCGCCTCGGTCTGGATGGCAAACGTGTCATGCACCGCCAAGTCCAGATACACCAGGCTGTCGCAACCGCAATGGGTCGTGTCGTCCAGCACCTGGTAGATGCCCGGCTGGGAGTAGAGAACGTGGTTGTATTCGCTTTCATAAGCCGGGTCGCCGGCACACTGGTTCACCTGCAACGTGTCCACATAAGGGGCAAAAGGCGGGATGACCACCGTCTTGGTCACCGACTCGAAGCATTCGCCCGCCGCTATCATGGAGGTCAGCGTCACTTCATGCTCACCGGCCTCGTTGAATTCGAGCACCAAGTTCTCGTCCGTACTGGTCTGCCCGCCGCCGTCCCACGACCATTCGAAGTCCTCGCACTCGCCCACATCGCCCGTAGGCGTGGTGGTGTAACTGGTGTTTTCAAAATTCACCACCGCCCGGCAGGCATTGTAGGAAATGCGCGGGGTGAAGTCGCTGATGATGGTGCGCGGCTCCACGGTGGCTTCCAGCGTGAACGAGCAAAGCCCGCCCTTGTAACTGAGTTCGCACACGTAAACGCCCTCATCGTCCTGCCCGGGCTGGAACGAACGGGTGGTGCTCACGATGTTCGTGGGGTCATCCTTCGGATACCATTTATACGTAAAGCCTTCCGGGGCCATGAGCGGCTGCACCGTGCCCCCTGCACAAGCCGTGCCGGTGATTTGCGCCTTGGCGCATCCCAGTGTGAAGTAGGCATACCCGTAATGCCCGTTGAGGTTGCAGTCGTAAGTGGTGAGTCGTATCCTGATGCGGTCGCCGCCCTGCAAGCCCATGTTGACCAGATTGACCCCGAAGGCAGTCCAGTCCTTCCACTGCACATCACCGTAACGGTGCCACGTGGCATCCGTGGTGTTATCATTCCCGGCAATGAAATCCTCCGTACCGCAAGTAGCGTCCAGCACCCTCCCGTTCTCGCCCAGTATCTCCAGGGTAAACTTGGGCTGGTCATCCTCGTCGTGATCCGGGTCCTGCATCACCACGGCGTAGTTCAGCAACAGCAGCACGGTGGATTCATCGATGACATAATCATACGTCACGCTCTCGGCCTGCGACCCCGTACCCCAGTTGCCCAAACGCACTGAAGCCTGGCTGCCCGCGGGCACAGTGAGCAGCTGGTAGCCGGTGCGCGCATCGCGTTCTTCGCGGTCCGAATGCACGGTGAGGCGGCTCGATTGCGACCCCGGCCCGTCATTCACCACCCCCGTGTTCAGGTAGGGGTCGGCAAACGTGCCATAAGTGGCTGTCACGGCATCCGACGTGATATCCAGATAGTCCAGGCAGCCTACAATAATTTCATGCACATACAAGTCATTCAATATATACCAGTTGCTCGTAGTGTTATCCCACCTGCAGTGCATCCGCACCCACACCACGTACGAACCGGAAGCCAGTTCGGGTATTTCCAGGAACGGGTCGGGCACATCGGTAAATTCGTGCCAGTTTGCCCCGTCGAAGTACCGCACATCATAAGTGGCATCCGTGCTCGAAGTCACATCGTCCACTCTTCCATTGAAATTCATCAGCACTTTCCAACTCAGCTGCGCCCGGTTGTTGCCGGTAGCCTCGTAAGCCACTTCGCCAATATACCCGCAGGAAGTAACGCGCCCCACCTGCACGTTGTCAATGGCCGGGCCGTGCGCAGTGGTACAGGCCGTCCCCGTGTCATTCATCCAAAAAAACAGCAAACGGGCCGTGCGCCCCGTGCCCTGTACCGTAAACGAGCCTTTCTGCCAATGGCCGGAATTATTCATCAACGTGTCGGCCAGCACCCCGCCACCCTGAGCGACCCACGAGCGGAAACTTAACCGCACATAGGTGGGCAACGCATTGACAGACGTACCGCTATAAGGCGGCTGGGCAACTGCACTTTGGGGGTCTAACCAACACACGTACAACTTACCTTGCGTGGGATTAATCCATTCAAACGACACCTCATATTCCTGCTGGCGGTCAAGCAGGAAATCGCGGTAAGCCGCCACATACCCTGCCGTGGCATTATAGCTTGCTGTAGCACCGCCATCGGCCGAGATGTAGAGGCTGTTTGCTTCATAATTGCTCAAGGCCGAACCGATGACCCATTGGCTTGTGTTGCTGCCGGCATCGTACATCCAGGAGGCATTCTCCGCCGCATCCTCGAAACTGCAAAAATAGGGATCGGTTGAAACCGGCATCGGGGTCTGGGCACTTGCCCCCCACCCCGCCAGCACCACAAAAGCCACCAGCCAAAAACCGTGTAACCAAACAGACCTTATCGTCCGTTTATCCGTACTATATAATATATGTTTCTTTTGTGTCATGAAGTGAAAAGCACTTAACTATGTAAGAAATGGCATTTTTTTATTTCATTCTATAACATCCCCTTTCCAAGGGACAAAAATAAGAAAAATTCAAACGATATAATAAATTTAATATATTTTTTTTGAACATTACGCTTCCAAACACACATTATTTCTTAATAAATTGAAATAAACAATATTACAAACACCCACTTTGCAATACCGCATAGACCAGGCTTTGCCTGGACGACCCAACAACCTCCAAGTTTGGTCAAAACATCCGGCCATAAACGAAGAAGCTCCTTGCGGGTTGGCCGTGTAGGAAACCGGGAAGTAAACTACAGAAGAAGGTAAAAGAAACTATGCGAATTCGAGATAAAACGCCACACCCGCGAGAGGGACCGCTTCATCTGAAAAGGGTGTGCCAAAATGAAAGTTAGCCACGGAATACACGGAAACGCGGATATTTTTAAAGATATTTAACCCACCTCCCCACTACTTCTTTTCTTTGGCATGATACTTGCAGGGGCAGACGACCTCCTCGGCATGGGATGGCCGACTGGATGCAAACAGGCTCCAATGCGTTGATTATTAGCACACACAGACGGATAGCCTAAAGGGGCACGCCCTTTTAGGCAAAAGGGTCGTACCCCTTTTAGGCAAAAGGTCCGTACCCCTTTTAGGCAAAAGGGTCGTACCCCTTTAGGCAAAAGGTCCGTACCCCTTTAGGCAAAAGGTCCGTACCCCTTTAGGCAAAAGGGTCGCACCCCTTTAGGCAAAAGGGTCGTACCCCTCTTTAGGCAAAAAGTAAAGCCCCTTTAGAGGGTTGGGGGGGTACTTATAAGAAAAGGGAGGATGGAGTGATGACAAAGGCAGATGGGTTGACGTGGTGCGGGAACGCACTTCGCTTATTGCTTTGCACAAGCAAAGCTACAAGAAAAAGATGACATTTGCAAACATAAACACAAACATATGTTAATAATATATAAACAAGAATAGCTTCCACATATTGCATTCTTCTTGTGGCGCATGAAGACAAGACATGCCTTGTCTCTGCAACCTATACGACACAAAAACAAGCAGATTGCAGCAAGCAGGTTGAACCCCAATCGGTCATTAGACTTTGGGTTGAAGGAAAGCAGGAAACCACAAAAAACACATTTACGCCCCTCCCATCCGTGTTAATCCGCATATTCCGTGCATTCGTGTGCTTTCACCAGAAATCTGAAATCTAACTACTTTCTATTTCCGTTTTTTTAATGTACCTTTGCGCACCCTTGGAAAAATTGATAAATCGCAAAGACACAGAGACCAGAAAAAGAAAGGGAAAAGGGGAAAGGAAAAAGGGAAAAGTAAGAAGGGAAAAAGGGGAAAGGAAAAAGGGGAAAAGGTATATCCCAAGGCCAACGGCCTTGAAGCATTCAGCGTAGGGCATCGCCCTACGGGAAAGAAAGAAACAAGACTCAGCGTAGGGCATCGCCCTACGGGAAAGAAAGTAGGGCATCACCCTCCGAAAAAGCATCTGCGCCTATCTGCGGGCAACAATCTGGAATCTGAAATCCGAAATCCAACATTTGAGATATATAACTGCGACTGACATATGGAATTTTTAAAGAACCTATTCACGACCGAAAGCGTGGCATCCACCTTGATTTTCTTGTGCATGGCCGCTTTCTTAGGTATTCTTATCGGGAAAGTGCAAGTGGCGAAAATCAAGGTGGGCATTGCCGGTGTGCTGTTCAGCGGCCTGCTCATCGCCCACCTGGGAGCACCTATCGATGAACATGTGCTACACTTTATCCAGGAGTTCGGACTGATACTCTTCGTGTACAGCATCGGCATCGACATGGGTCCACGTTTCTTTTCCTCCTTCAAAAAGGATGGGCTCACACTCAACCTGCTGGCAGCCGGCATCGTGCTGAGCGGCTTTGCCATCGCCTATCTCATTTACCGGTTCACCGACCTGTCGTCGTCCGTGGTGGTGGGCATCCTGAGCGGGGCGGTGACCAACACGCCGAGCCTGGGGGCGGCACAGTCGGTTTTGGCCGAACAGGGCGCATCCACGGCCGAGACGGGAATGGCCTACGCGATGGCCTATCCCTTCGGCGTCATCGGCATCATCCTGACCATGCTGCTGGTGCGGCTGTTCTTCCGCATTTCGGTGGACAAGGAGGTGAAGGAATACGGCAGCACGCTGGGCGGGGGCGACACCCAACTGCAAAACGTGGAAATCACGGTGACCAACCCCAACCTCATCGGCCGCGACATCGACCACATCATCCACATCATGGACAGCGAACTGGCCGTGTCACGCATCCGGCGGAAGAACGGACGCGAAGTGGTAGCCTCGGGACCGGAGGTGCTGCAAGAAGGCGACATCCTCTACGGCGTGTCATCGCAGAAACTCATCAACAACCTGGAGATGAAAATTGGGAACGTGCGGGTGCTGGACAAGGTGGACGTGGGCGGCCCGCTGGCGGCCATCAACGTGATGGTGACCAAACGCAACATCACGGGCAAGACCATCGAACAGGTGGGCATCTACCGCCGTTACCCGGCCAACATCACCCGCGTGTACCGCAACGGGCTGATGATACTGCCCACGCTGCACACCACGCTGGAGCTGGGCGACACCGTGAAAATCGTGGGACAGAAGGACGTGCTGGATGATGTGCGCAAGGAACTGGGCGACTCGCTGCGCGAACTGGCCAAGCCAAACATCAGCTCCATCTTCCTGGGCATCTTCCTGGGCATCATCCTGGGCAGTGTGCCCATCTTCCTGCCCGGCCTGCCCGCTCCTGCCAAGTTGGGCTTGGCGGGAGGGCCGCTCTTAGTGGCCATCCTGCTGGGCTACAAAGGACGCGTGGGACGGATGAACTTCTACATGTCGCCGGGGGCGAACCTCTTCATGCGCGAATTGGGCATCATCCTCTTCCTGTCGTGCGTGGGCTTGCTCTCGGGCGGGCAATTCGTGGAAACCATCGTCAACGGCGGGGTGCGCTGGATGCTCTACGGTGCAATCATCACCTTTGTGCCCATTATGTTGGCCGCCGTCATCGGGCGGCTGCTCAAACTCAACTATCTGAAGATATGCGGCTGCATTGCCGGGTCGATGACCGACCCTCCGGCACTGGAATTTGCCAACAGCATCGCCCCCGTGCAGGCACAGTCCACCGCCTATGCCACGGTATACCCCCTCACCATGTTCCTGCGGGTGCTGCTGGCGCAGATATTTGTCATCATCACGTTATAGATTTTGGTACGCGAAGACGGAAAGACGCGGAGGCCTTTATCCAAGAAAGACTGTGCGTTTTTCCGTCATCACATACTAATCACTAATCGTTAATCACTAATCGTTGAATATGCTTTCTCCCGAAACCCTTTGCGTGCAAGCCGGTTGGAAACCCGGCAAGGGCGAACCCCGCGTGCTGCCCGTATACCAAAGCACCACATTCAAATACGACACCAGCGAGCAGATGGCCCGCCTCTTCGACCTGGAAGACGAAGGCTACTTCTACACCCGGCTGCAAAACCCCACCTGCGATGCGGTGGCGGCCAAGATAACGGCACTCGAAGGCGGCGTGGCTGGGATGCTCACCTCCAGCGGGCAGGCGGCCAACTTCTACGCCGTGTTCAACATTTGCCAGGCGGGCGACCACCTCGTAAGCTCCTCATGCATCTATGGCGGCACGTACAACCTCTTCGCCGTGACGATGAAGAAACTCGGCATCAGCGTCACCTTCGTAAACCCCGATGCCAGCGAGGACGAGATAGCCGCCGCCTTCCGCCCCGAGACAAAAGCCCTCTTCGGCGAAACCATTTCCAACCCCACGCTGGAGGTGCTCGACATTGAGAAATTCGCCCGCGTGGCACACCGCCACGGCGTGCCCCTCATCGTGGACAACACCTTCCCCACGCCCATCAACTGCCGTCCCTTCGAAT
>CALUML010000098.1 GCA_944321745.1 uncultured Bacteroidales bacterium | reverse complement strand
ATACTGAAAGGCCAGGGCAAAATCACCGAAATCAACGTGGCGGAGACCCTGAAGGACGTGCGCAAGGCATTGCTCGATGCCGACGTGAACTACAAGACAGCCAAAGTGTTCACCGAAACAGTCAAGGAAAAGGCCTTGGGCCAGGACGTGCTCAACTCGCTCAAGCCGAGCCAGCTGATGGTGAAAATCGTGCACGACGAGCTGACCGCGCTCATGGGCGGCACCAGCGTGGACGTGAACCTGAAAGGCAACCCGGCCATTATATTAATGTCGGGGCTGCAAGGGTCGGGCAAGACCACCTTCTCGGGCAAACTGGCCAACATGCTGCGCTCCAAGCGGGGCAAACGCCCCCTGCTGGTGGCGGGCGACGTGTACCGCCCCGCGGCCATCGACCAGCTGAAAGTGCTGGGCGGGCAGCTGGGCATCCCCGTGTACGCCGAGGAAGGCAACCGGAACCCCGTGCAGATAGCCGAACACGCCATCGCCTACGCCAAGCAGAACCAGCACGACGTGGTCATCGTGGACACGGCGGGCCGCCTGGCCGTGGACGAGCAGATGATGAACGAGATAGCCGCCATCAAAGCCGCCATCCACCCGCAGGAAATCCTCTTCGTGGTCGATGCCATGACGGGGCAGGACGCGGTGAACACGGCCAAGGAATTCAACGACCGCCTCGACTTCGACGGCGTGGTGCTCACCAAGCTCGACGGCGACACGCGCGGCGGGGCGGCCCTGTCCATCCGCTCGGTGGTGGAAAAGCCCATCAAGTTCGTGGGCACGGGCGAGAAGATGGACGCGCTCGACGTGTTCCACCCCGACCGCATGGCCGACCGCATCCTGGGCATGGGCGACATCGTGTCGCTGGTGGAACGGGCGCAGGAACAATACGACGAGGAGGAAGCCCGCCGCCTGCAAAAGAAAATCGCCAAAAACCAGTTCGACTTCAACGACTTCATCTCCCAGATACAACAAATCAAGAAGATGGGGAACATCAAGGACCTGGCCGCCATGATACCCGGCATGGGCAAGGCCTTGAAGGACGTGGACATAGACGACGACGCTTTCAAAGGCATCGAGGCCATCATCTACTCCATGACACCCTACGAACGCGCCAACCCCTCGGTGCTCAACGGCAGCCGCAAAGCACGCATCGCGGCGGGCAGCGGCACTTCCATCGTGGAAGTGAACCGCCTGCTGAAACAGTTCAGCCAGACCAGCAAGATGATGCGCGCCGTCACCCTGCAAAAAGGGAAAATGAAGGGAAAAAGGAGATAGAGACCCAAACAACCCCCTGGGGCTACAAGGCCGTGCCCTTGTCATTTCGACCGTAGGGAGAAATCCCCTTCATAACGCGAAAACGCCACTACGAGATTTCTCGCTGCGCTCGAAATGACGGCAAACAACAAGAGCCTTTGGATATATCACAAACTATGATGTCCGACTTTAGAAAACACAAACAATGGACAGACACTACTTCTACACAGACGGCACGACCTCTTTCGGGCCATTTACCTTGGAGGCGTTGAAGGAGCAACACATCGGACGCGAAACGCTGGTGTGGTGCCAAGGCATGCCCGAATGGGCACGGGCGGAAACCGTACCCGAACTGGCCGAACTGTTCGAGCTGATACCACCCCGCATCAAGCCCGAACCCGCTCCGCAGCCGCAACCCGCCCCCCAACCATCACAGCAACGGCGGCAGCCGCCCAAATCATGGCTGGTGGAGTCCATCCTGGCCACGCTTTTCTGCTGCTGGCCTTTCGGCATCCCCGCCATTGTCAATGCGGCGCGGGTGGAGTCGCGCTTTTACCGGGGCGACCTGGAAGGCTCTGAACAGGCATCGGCTAAAGCCAAGCAATGGACGCTGACATGCTTTTGGGTAGGGATAGGCTGCTACGTGCTCTACATCCTGCTCTATGTCATACTCATTGCCACAGGCGTATGGGCATCATGGGAGCTTAACGAATACAACTTCAACGTATAATTTCATCAACCAACAAAAACAACAATCATGGAAGAAAACATGCAACAAACGCAACCGGCTGGGCAACAACCGCAAGCCCCGGTGCAAACGCCGCCCAAGACGTGGCTGGTCGAATCGATTTTAGCAACCTTGTTCTGCTGCCTGCCTTTCGGCATCGCGGGCATCGTGAATGCCTCGCGGGTAGAGTCGCGCTTTTACGCGGGCGACGTGGAAGCCGCCAACCGCGCCTCGGCCAATGCCAAGAAGTGGACGCTGTGGGCACTGGGCGTAGGCCTGGGTGTTTACGTGGTTTATATTATTTTAGTGGCAGTCGGCGTGGTAGGCGCGGCCATGTTCTCTCTTTAACCTGGCAGGCGTGACAAACGGGCGCAAGTGGTGGATGTGGGCTGCGGCACTCGGTGTCTTGCTGGTGCTTGCCGCAGCCTACACATGGCTTGACCCGCTGGACTATGCCATCTTTCCCAAATGCCCCGTCAAGGTGCTGACGGGGTTGGATTGCCCCGGGTGTGGGTCGCAGCGGGCTATTCATGCCTTGCTAAACGGCCAGGTGGCAGAGGCATTCCGAAGCAACGCCCTCATGGTGCTGGCCATCCCCTACGTGCTGGCTGGCTTCGCATTCGACTTGGTGCGCACCCCCGGCGAACGCCTGCTGAAATGGCGCAAACGCCTCTTCGGCGAAACGGCCATCTATATAATAATAGGTATCATCACCGCGTTCACCGTGCTGCGCAACGTGCTTTGATTGATCGGACACGGCAAAGACGGATAAATACGAATACTCCACTTCCGTCATTTCGACCGTAGGGAGAAATCTCGTAACCTGTCACTCGTCAACTTGTTCACTTGTTTACTCGTCAACTCGTTCACTTGTTTACTCGTTCACTCGTCAACTTGTTCACTCGTTTACTACAATAATATATGTATACACTCATCGACGGAAAGGCAATCGCCGACCAGGTCAAGGCGGAGATTGCGGAAGAAGTAAAACACATGCTGGCCGAGGGCAAGAAACGCCCGCACCTGGCAGTCATCATCGTGGGGCACGACGGCGGCAGCGAAACCTACGTGGCCCACAAGGTAAAATCGTGCGAACAAGTGGGCTTCACCTCCACCCGGCTCGCCTTTGAGGACACCATCACCGAGGCAGAACTGCTGGCCGAAATAGACAAACTGAACGCCGACCCCGACGTGGACGGCTTCATCGTGCAGCTGCCCCTGCCCCGCCACATCTCCGAGCAGAAAGTCATCGAGGCCATCGACTACCGCAAGGACGTGGACGGCTTCCACCCCATCAACGTGGGACGCATGGCCATCGGGCTGCCCTGCTACGTGTCGGCCACTCCGTCGGGCATCATGGAACTGCTGAAACGTTACCACATCGAGACTTCGGGCAAACGCTGCGTGGTCATCGGGCGCAGCAACATCGTGGGCAAGCCGGTGGCCTCGCTCATGATGCAGAAGGCCTACCCCGGCGATGCCACCGTGACGGTGTGCCACAGCCGCACGAAGGACTTGAAGGACATCTGCCTGCAAGCGGACATCATCATCGCCGCCCTGGGCAAGCCGGAATTCCTCACCGCCGACATGGTGAAGGAGGGTGCAACCGTTATCGACGTGGGCACCACCCGCGTGCCCGACGCTTCGAAGAAGTCGGGCTTCCGCCTGTGCGGTGACGTGAAGTTTGCCGAAGTGGCCCCGAAGTGCGCCTACATCACCCCCGTGCCCGGCGGCGTGGGTCCCATGACCATCGTGTCGCTGCTCAAGAACACGCTGCTGGCCGCCAAAGGGGAGATATATTAAATGCGGTAATATGCTAATATGCTAATATGCTAATGTGATAATGTGCAAATGTACATATCCCCACATGAACACATTAGCATATCATCTATCTCATCAGTATATTAGCACATTGGCACATCAGCACATTAGCACATTAGCACATTAACATGAGCCTTTTCTACGCTCCCGACATACGCACCAACCCCGCCCTGCCCGAGGAGGAGTCGGCACACGCCGTGCGGGTGCTGCGTTTGCAGACAGGTGACGAAATCCGCGTGGTGGACGGTGTGGGCGGCTTGTTCCGCGCCGTCATCGCCCAGCCTCACCCCAAGCATTGCGTGGTCGAGGTGCTGGATGAACTGCCCGCCACCGGACAACGCAACTACCGCCTGCACCTGGCCATTGCCCCCACCAAGAACATCGACCGGCTGGAATGGTGCATCGAGAAAGCCACCGAGATAGGCATGGACGAGATTACGCCGTTCGTCGGCCAATTCTCCGAACGCAGGGTGGTCAAGCCCGAGCGGCTGGAGCGTATCATCGTGTCCGCCGCCAAGCAATCGCTCAAAAGCCGCTTCCCGGTGCTCCACCCGCTGTGTCCCTTCCACGAACTGCTCGACTGCCCCGCCTCCCAACGCTTCATCGCCCATTGCTACCCCGGCGAAAAGCCCCTGCTGCAACACGCCTGCCACCCGGGAGGCGACGTGCTGGTACTCATCGGCCCGGAAGGCGACTTCAGCCCCGACGAGGTGCAACGCGCCCTCGCCTGCGGCTTCCAACCCGTGTCGCTCGGCACAAGCCGCCTACGCACCGAAACCGCCGGCGTGGTGGCCGTGGCCACGGTGCAGCTGGTGAACAATTAAAAACACAAGCCAGGCAAATAGAAACACCTGACCAGCCCGCCTCCGTGCGGGCTTTTTTCGTTTCGTGCCGTCACGTTTTGCCAGTCGTGGGCATGGGTTTTCCGTTTCGTCAGCACAAATTCTACTGCCCACAGTTATGGGTCGTACGACTCACAGTTATGGGTTGTACGACCCACAATTATGGGTTATACAACCCACAACTGTGGGCAGTAGAAGTTCTGCTCACGATTGGGAAAACATCTGCTGTCAACTAAGAAAACATCCCCGCACAAACCGGAAAACATCCGCCCGCAAACCGGGGAAGCCTTGCCCGCTGCTTCTTTTTCCTTACCTTTGTGCACTAACCCTAACAAAGCATTCCCGCATGAAGAAACTGCTGCTCATCGATGCCTACGCCATCATCTACCGGGCCTACTACGCCTTCATCAAATTTCCCCGCATCAACTCCAAGGGGATGAACACCTCGGCCATCTACGGGTTTGTCAATACGTTGGAAGACGTGCTGCGGCGCGAACAGCCCACGCACGTGGCCGTGGCGTTCGACCCGCATGGCAAGACCTTCCGCCACGAGGCCTACGAACAGTACAAGGCCCAGCGCGAAGCCACGCCGGAAGACATCCGCACCGCCGTGCCCATCATCAAGGAGATTGTGGGGGCGTACAACATCCCCGTGCTCGAAGTGCCTGGCTACGAGGCCGACGACGTGATTGGCACCTTGGCGCGGCAGGCCGAACAGGCGGGCTTCGAGGTGCTCATGGTAACGCCCGACAAGGACTACGGGCAGCTGGTGTCGGAACACGTCTTCATGTACCGCCCGAAACACAGCGGGGGCTACGAGCGCATGGGCGTGGACGAGGTGAGGCAAAAGTTCGGCCTCGACCACCAGAGCCAGGTCATCGACCTGCTGGGGCTGATGGGCGACACGGCCGACAACATTCCCGGCTGTCCCGGCGTGGGCGAGAAGACCGCCGCCAAGCTGCTGAAGGAGTTCGGCAGCATTGACGGGCTGCTGAGCCGCACCGGCGAACTGAAAGGGGCGTTGAAAAAGAAGATTGAAGACAACCGGGAAATGATTGAGTTCTCACGTTTCCTGGCCACGATAAAGACCGACGTGCCCATCACGCTCGACGAGGAGCAACTGCGGCGCGAGCCGGTCAACGAGCCGGAGCTGCGGCGGCTGTTCGAAGAACTGGAGTTCCGCTCGCTGCTGCCCAAGGTGCTGGGCAACCCGCCGGCTGGCACCGATGCGGCCAACGCCGCTCCCCCGGCGGGCAGGCAGGATGCCCAAATGTCGCTGTTCGACCAGCCCGATGCGGCTTCCAACATCCCCGCCGCACCCGCACCCGCAGCGGAAACCGCGGACACCACCCTGCACTCCATAGACGACACACCGCACACCTACACCCTGATAGACACGCCGGAGAAGCGTGCCGCATTGCTCGACCGGCTGCGGGGGCAGACTTCGGTGTGTTTCGACACGGAGACCACCGGCGTGGACGTGTTCACCGCCGACCTGGTAGGCATGTCGTTCTGCTGGCAGGCGGGCGAGGCCTGCTTCGTGCCCCTGCCCAACGACCACGCCGCCACCGAGGCCATCGTGCGGGAGTTCGCCCCCTTCTTTGCCGACGAGCGCATCGAAAAGATAGGGCAAAACATGAAGTTCGACCTGCTCATGCTGGCGGGCTACGGCGTGCAGCTGGGCGGGCGGCTGTTCGACACCATGATAGCCCACTACCTGCTGCAACCCGAGCTGCGCCACGGCATGGACTACCTGGCCGAGGTCTATCTGCACTACCGCACCATCCACTACGAAGACCTGGTGGGTCCCAAGGGGAAGAACCAGCTGAACATACGCTTTGTCGACCCCGACGCGTTGTGCCGCTACGCCGCCGAGGATGCCGACATCACGTTCCGTCTGAAAACCCTGCTGGAACGCGAACTGGCCGCCAACGGGCTGGAGTCGCTCTTCTACGACATTGAAATGCCCCTCATGCGGGTGCTGGCCGTCATGGAGCAAAACGGCGTGCGCATTGACAGCAACGCCCTGCGCCAAAGCTCGGACGTGCTCACCGCCGAAATGCTGCGCCTGGAGGGCGAAATACACGAGCTGGCGGGCATGGACTTCAACGTCAGTTCGGCCAAGCAGGTAGGCGAGGTGCTCTTCGGCCACCTCAAGATAGACGAAAAAGCCCGCAAGACGAAGACCGGCCAGTATTCCACCACCGAAGAAGTGCTGGAAAAGCTGCGCACGCGCCACCCCATCGTGGGCAAGATATTGGAATACCGCGGGCTGAAAAAGCTGCTCAGCACCTACATCGACGCGCTGCCGCAACTGGTCAACCCCCGCACGGGCAAGATACACACCTCGTACAACCAGACGGTGACCGCAACCGGCCGCCTCAGCTCCAGCAACCCCAATTTGCAGAACATCCCCGTGCGCGACTCGCAGGGCAAGGAGAGACGCAAGGCCTTCATCGCCGACGAGGGCGGCACGTCCCTCATCGCCGCCTACTCACAAATCGAGCTGCGCATCATGGCCCACCTGAGCGGCGACCACAACATGCTCGAAGCCTTCAACGAAGGCCACGACATACACACCGCCACCGCCGCCAAGATATACAAGGTGCCGCTCGCCGACGTGACCTCCGACATGCGCCGCAAGGCCAAGACCGCCAATTTCGGCATCATCTACGGCATATCCACCTTCGGCCTGGCCGACCGGCTGAACATCCCCCGCGCCGAGGCCAAGGAACTGATCGACGGCTACTTCGCCACCTATCCCGGCGTGAAGGCTTACATGGACCGGGCCATAGCGCAGGCCAAGGAGCGCGGCTACGTGGAAACCCTGCTGGGACGCAAACGCTACCTGCCCGACATCAACTCGCAGAACAGCGTGGTGCGGGGCTACGCCGAGCGCAACGCCATCAACTCCCCCATACAAGGCACCGCCGCCGACATCATCAAGATAGCCATGGTGCGCATCCAGCAACGCTTTGACCGCGAAGGCGTGCAGGCCAAGATGATCATGCAGGTGCACGACGAACTCAACTTCACCGTGCCGCAGGCGGAAGTGGACCGCGTGCGCGCCATCGTGGTGGAGGAGATGGAGAACGCCTTCCCCCTGCGCGTGCCCCTCATTGCCGAGTGCGGCACGGGAGCCAACTGGCTCGAAGCCCACTGAGCCGTATCCCCACATCCGCATGCCTGCACCCGCCGCGATGCACAGGCCACATCCCGGCACCTGCACGCCCGCAGATGCGGAGATGCACGTCTGCAGATACGCATCTGCACGACTGTAAATGCGCATCTGCACGTCTGCAAATGCGCATCTGCACCCCATGCACCCCCGCATCTGCCGGATGGCAAATACGCATCTGCCACCCTGTCCCCGTCAAGCCTCCTCCAAGCCGCACCGGGCGAAGCACATTTTTTTGAACAACTTTCAAGAAAAAATCATACTTTTGTGTTTTAAAACATACTTGCATAGCAACCCCCGAAGAAAGTTTAATCGCATGGTAAGAAAGTTATCCACCGACTTGCAACCCATTGAAGAAATCTTCCCCGGCTGGGACACGCTCACGCCGGACGAAAGGCGGTTCATCAAGAACAACACCGTCACGCAGCAGTACAAAAAGAACGAAATCATCCAATACGAAGGCGACACGCCCACGCACATGATGGTGCTGGCCGCCGGCAAGGCCAAGGTGTACAAGGAGGGCGTAGGCAGCCAGGTGCAAATCATCCGCATGCTCAAGGTAGGCAACCCGTTCAGCTACCGGGGCATCATCGCCAACGGCACCTACAACACCACCGTGGCCGCGCTCGAGCCTTCCGTGGTCTATCAGGTGAAAGGCGACGTGTTCACCTCCGTGCTGCGCCACAACAACGAGTTCTGCTACCGCTTCCTCGAAGAGCTGGCCTGCGACCTGGCCGACTCGGACACGCGTTCCATCAACCTGTCGCAAAAGCACATACGCGGACGGCTGGCCGAAACGCTCCTCCTGCTCAAAAAAAACTACGGGCTGGAAGAGGACGGGGTCACCATCAACATCTACCTGTCGCGCGAAGACCTGGCCAACATGTCGAACATGACCACCTCCAACGCCATCCGCACGCTCTCCAGCTTCGTGAGCGAGCACGTGCTGGCCATGGACGGGCGCAGGCTGAAAATAATT
>CALUML010000097.1 GCA_944321745.1 uncultured Bacteroidales bacterium | reverse complement strand
TTTCCCAGTTGATGGTCTTGTAGGCGGCTTCCACGTTGCGGAAACAGCCGGTCAGTATCATGAGTATGGACGCAATGAGGGTGCACAGCACCGCCGGAAGCAGGTTGAACACCATGGCCACCACCATGAGCAGCATGATGAGGGCCGCCACGGGGGCTTTGTCGCTCAGCGGCACCTTGGCGGCGCGTTCCATGGGTTGCCCCACGACCACCCACTCGCTGCTTTCCAGGTTCAGCTTGTCGATGTCGCTCCACTTGCCTTGCACCAGCAGTACGTCGCCCGCCTGCATTTTCACGTCCTTGATGTCCTGCAAGATGTATTTGGCCTGACGCTGGATGCCCAGGATGTTGACGTTGTACAGCTGGCGGAAGCCCGACTCTTTCACGGGCTTGTTCACCAGTTTCGAGCTGGACATGAGCACCACCTCGGCAATGCCTATCTCGCCGAACTCCAGCCCCCCGGCCTGCGACACGGAGAGGGCCGAGGTGCCTTCGCTTTCGTGCGTGTCCACCAAGGCCAGGTTGTTGGCGTCCACCAGCTCGCGCACGTTCTCAAACTTCCCGAACACGTAGAGGATGTCGTTCTCGCGCAGGGTGCTTCCGGGGCCTGCCATGCGCATGTCCACCGTCTTGTGGAAGCGGCGTTGCGAGTTGATGCGCCTTATCTCCAGGATGCTCACGTTGTAGGTCTGCGTGATGTTCAGTTCCTGCAACATCTTGTTGGCAAAGGGCGAGTCCTTCTTCACCTTTACGCGGTAGAGGTTGTCGGCCAGCTGGTATTCGTTGCTCAGCTCCTTCAGGGTCTTCCCGCCCTTGTTCTTCGTCTGTTCGTCTTTGGCCTTTTCGGACACGAGCGTCTTGCTCAAAGGCCACAGCAGGAAGATGCCGATGGCCAGCGTGATAAGCCCCACGGGGAGGAAGGAGAAGAACGACAGGCCGTCGTAGCCCGCGCCCACCAGGGTGTCGTTGATAATCAGGTTGGGCGGGGTGCTGATGAGGGTGAGCAGTCCGAGGCTGCTGGCAAACGCCATGGGCATGAGGAAGCGGCGCGAGTCGGTCTTGGCTTCCAGGGCGAGGCTCATGACGATGGGCAGCATGAGGGCCACCGTGCCCGTGTTGCTGACGAAGCCCCCGATGCCGCCCGTGACGAGCATGACGAGGACGAACAGCTTCAGCTCGCTGCCTCCGGCCAGGGCCAGAATCTTGGTGCTGATCATCCGCGCCAGCCCGGTCTGGAAGATGCCCCCGCCCACAACGAACAGGCACGCCATCATGATGACCACCGAGTTGGAAAAGCCGGACAGCCCTTCTTCGGGGGTCAGTATGCCGGTCACCATGAGCAGTATCAGCGCGCACAGGGCCACGATGTCGGAACGTACCTTCCCCCACACGAAAAAGGCGGCGGCCAGGATGATAATCGCAAAGACGATGAGGATGTTTGTATCCATATCCGTAGTATGTTAAACTCCCAATCTGAATAGGGTTAATGGATGGCAAAGGTACTACTTTATGCCGAACCGCAGGCCTTCGGGGGCAAGGAAATGTGCGTCCGTGCGCAGATGTTTTCCTGTTTGTGCGCAGATGTTTTCCTGTTTGTGCGCAGATGTTTTCCCGTTTGTGCGCACAGGTTTTCCCAATTGTGCGCAGAAGTTTTACTGCCCACAGTTATGGGTCGTACAACCCATAACTGTGAGTTGTACGACCCACAACTGTGGGCTGTATAACCCATAACTGTGGGCTGTAGAATTTGTGCTCACAAGTTGGAAAACCTGTGAGCACGTTTGGGCAAACATCTGCTGGCGTTCGGGGAAAATCAGGCGCACGGAGGCGGGGGGATGGCCGCTATTGCAGCGGGCTGAAGAGGCGGGCGACGGATTCCTTCAACTTGTCCCAGCGGCGGCGGTTGCTCCAGGCCTCCAGGGTGAGTTCCTCGCATTTTTCCTTGTCGCGCACAAACAGGTCGCGCAAGCGGTAAGCGGTAGCCTCTTCGTAGATGAAGGCGTTCAGTTCGAAGTTCTGGTTGAAACTGCGTTCATCCATGTTGCACGACCCCACGATGGAGATGAAGTCGTCTATCACGATGGCCTTGCTGTGCAGGAAGCCGCCGCCGTAGCGCAGCACGCGCACGCCTGCCTCCAGCACCTGCCCCATGTAGCTGGACGTGCTGGCGTCCGTGAAGCGCGAGTCGGAGCGCACGGGTATCATCAGCTGCACGTCGACTCCGCTCAGCGCGGCCATCTGCACCGCTCCCAGCACCAGGTCGTTCGGGATGAAATAGGGCGTATGGATGTAGACGTACTTCGTGGCCGACATGATGGCCGCCGTGATGCCCTGCATGATGGCTTCCCAGTCGGTGTCGGGACCGCTGGAGACGATTTGGATGAGGTTGGGGGTGAATTGCCGGGGGGCGGGGAAGTACTTCTCGGCGGTAATCAGCTTGCGTTCTACGAAATGCCAGTCGAGCAGGAACTGCATCTGCAGTCCGTGGACGGCCGCCCCCTCGATGCGCACCACGGTGTCGCGCCACTTGCCGAGGTAATTGCCCTTGAAATAGCGGTCGGCCACGTTGACCCCGCCGGTGAAGCCCACCCGCCCGTCCACCACCACGATTTTGCGGTGGTTGCGGTAGTTTATCTTGCTGCGCCCCACCCGCAGGCGCAGCGGCAGGAAGGGGTGCACGTACACGCCCGCCTCCTTCAGGCTGCGGATGTACCGGGCCGACATGGACAGGCGGAAGCTGCCCCAGTAGTCGTATATCATGCGCACCCGCACCCCGGCTCGGGCCTTGCGGATGAGCAGCTCGCGCAGGCGGTTGGATATTTCGTCGTCGGCAAAGATGAAGAATTCGATGTGGATGTGGTCGCGTGCGCCCTCGATGGCATCGAAGAGGGAGTCGAAGGTGGCTGCGCCGTCGGAAAGGATGTCTATCTTGTTGAAGGCGTAGCCCGCCGCCCCGCTGTTGCGGTACAGCAGGTTGATGAGGTTGAGCTGGTTGTTGTCCATGTAGCTCGTGTCGAGGCGGCTCAGGTCGAACGAAGCCACGGGGCGGTCGATGAGGTGCTGTATCGTGTTTTTGTCCACGAACTTCTGCTTGCGGTAGTCCTGGCCGATGGCGATGTAGAGCACCAGCCCCACGCCCGGCAGGAATATCAGCACCAGTATCCACGACAGGGATTTGGCCGGATTTCTGTTCTCCAGCAATATCACCGCGATGGACGACAGGATGACGTAGACGTAGAACGCCAGGAATACGATGGTCAATACTTTCGGCATAGGGCTTGTGTGCGGTTGCTCTCTGCGCGGGGCGGGCTACTGCTTTCGCATCCTGCGCTTCCAGGCGGGGGTATCCTCGATGTCCCGGCGTTTGTTCTCGTCGTCCAGGTCGTCCAGGTTTATCACGGGCATTGCTTCCTCCGGCTCTTCGGGTTCTTCCTCTGCCGCTTTTTGTTCTTCGGGCTTGTTCGGGTCGGCGTAAAAGCCTTTCATCATCTGCCCTATTTGGGCTTCGTGGATGTCCTGTTCGGTCACCACGGGCGTGTCATTGACCTGGAAGGGCACCTGGGGCGTTTCCAGGTTGTCGGGCATACCGGGAATGTCGCTTACGTTGAAGCCCGTGACCACCATGGTGATTTTCACGCTGTCGTCCAGCGTGTCGTCATACGAGGCACCCCATATCACCTCCACGTCCTCGCCCACCTTGTCCATGAATGCGTTCAGTTCCTTGATTTCTTCCAGCTTGATTTGCTTCTGGCTGGAGCAGTACAGTTGGAGCAGCATCTTCTTCGCGCCGCGCACGTCGTTCGTGTTGAGCAGCGGCGAATGCATGGCATCATCTATGGCCCGGGTGATGCGGTGTTCGCCCGAAGCGAAGCCCGTGTTCATGATGGCCACCTTGCCGTCCTTCATTATATTATATACATCGGCAAAGTCGGTGTTGATGTAGCCGGGCACGGTGATAATCTCGGCGATGCCCTTGGCGGCGTTGGTGAGCACGTCATCGGCCTTGGCAAAGGCGTTGCCCAGTTCCAAGTCGGGGTATATTTCGTACAGTTTCTCGTTGTTGATGACCAGTATCGCGTCCACGTGCTTGCTCAGGGCAAGCACGCCTTCGAGGGCTTTCTTGATTTTCGGCCTTCGCTCGAAAGCGAACGGGATGGTCACGATGCCGATGGTGAGTATGCCCAGGTCGTGCAACGCCTGTGCTATCACGGGAGAAGCCCCCGTGCCGGTGCCGCCGCCCATGCCCGCCGTGATGAACGCCATTTTGGTGTTGTCGCGCAGCAGCTCCTGTATTTTGCCTACCGACTGCTCGGCAGCCTCGCGTCCGCGCTCGGGGTCGCCGCCCGCGCCCAGCCCGTCGCCCAGCACCACCTTCATGGGTACGGGCGACTGCTTCAACGCCTGCTCGTCGGTGTTGCACACCACGAACGACACGTCGGTTATCCCTTGGCGGAACATGTGGTTCACGGCGTTGCCGCCGCCGCCGCCCACGCCGATTACCTTGATGATGGAGGAGTCGGCCAGCGGCAAGTCAACCGGCAAATCTTCCAAATAGTCCATATTTTTTTTCCTTCTTTTATGCTGGTTTATACAAAATGTCATTCCGGACGTTTGCCGTCCTTGTTCTCTTCGTTTTTCAGATATTGGTCGTCCGAGAACAGGTCAATTACGACTCCTTTGATTTTTTCCCGCCAGCCGCGCTTGTTGTTCTTCGCCGGCTTGGGCGGTTCGGGCTTCGGGGGGGCGGGGTTTTCCGCCAGGTAGTCGTGCAGCAATAACGCCGTGCCTACCAGCTGCGCATACGCGGGGTCGGCGTAGCGTTCGTCCGTGCCGTCGCTCAGGCGGGGCGAGTGGTCGCCGAAGCGCACGGGCAGGCCGGTATACTCCTCCATGAAGTCGGCCACGCCGTCGAGCTTGGCGCCGCCTCCGGCGAGCACGATGCCCGCCTCCAACGGGAAGGGCGACTGCTCCAATGCCTTGAAAATGGGGTCCATCATCTCGGCCAGGCGCATCTCGATGATGGTGGCCAGGAAGTCGGTGCGCACCTGCACGTCGGCCGTGCCCTCTTCCACTGCCGGTACGTTGACGCGCTTCGGGGAGGTGACCAACCGCTTCAAGGCGACTCCGGTGAGGCGTTTGAGCCGCTCGGCGTTGGCCTCGCTGATACCCAGTTCCTGGATGTCGTGCGTGATGTGGCGGCCGCCGAGTGGCACTACCAGCAGTTGCTGCAACGCCCCTTGCGCGTACACGGCCAGCGTGGTGGTGGTGTCGCCCAGGTTGACCAGGGCCACGCCCGCCTCGCGCTCGCCGTCGTCGAGCAAGGCGGCGGAGAGGGCTTCCACGCCGAGGGGCATGTAGTCGTAGGGCTTTATCGCCGCCGTGCGTTCGAACACGCGGCCCAGTTCCTCGCGGATGGAGGCGTTGCCCACTATTATATGGTATGTGCCGCGCAGCTCGTTGCCCTTGCGCCCCACCGGGTCGTCCATGCGCGTGCCGTCCAACTCGTAACACAGGGGAATGACATCGTACACCGCCACCTCGGGCTGGTTGAATTTGGTGTAGCATTCCTCCAGCATCCCGTCCACCAGCGGGGCGGTCACCGTCCTGCCGAAGCCCAGCGAGCGGGTCACGCGCAGCGGCACCTGCTTCATGGTCTTGGCGTTGAGGCTCACGCACAACTGCCTCGCCTCGGGCAGGCGGGCGCTGTTCTGCAACTGGCGGACCAGTTCGCCGATGTCATAGGCCACCTTGGAGGGTTGCTCCACGAAGCCGTAGCGCACGCCCTTGGACGGCTTCGACTCCACGGACAGCACCCGCACCTGGCGGCCTTCGAGCACTTCCGCCGCCATGACGGCGATGCGCGAACTGCCCATATCGGTTACCACTTGTATCATATTATTCCTTTCTTTTCATTCGTTCCGATGCGTCAGCGGGCGCGGGTGCACACCACCTGCCCTTCGTATTGCAGGTCGATGAGCTTGTACCGGTTCCACCCTATTTCATTGAAAGCCTCGGTGTAGAGCTTTTTCAGTTTGGCCAGCCGCTGCTCGTAGCCGTCGAGCGTGCCCAGCAGGATGATGCCGTCGCCCACGCGCGGCACCAGTTCCACCTTGTGGTCGGGGCGCACGTATATCTGCTCGATTTGGGCGTTCCAGAAGTCGTTTTCCTCCAGGAAGCACACGAAGTCGAACAGCGGGCCGGTGGCCATCTCCGGCGGCACGCTGCCCGACACCACGGGCAGGTAGGCCGCGTATCCGGCGGCGGGGCGCAGCACGTGGCGGTCGGCATCGACGTAGTAATCGTCGGCACCCGCCATCACGCGGAATTTCGGCGTGCGCTGCCGCACCCGCATGTGCGCCACCCCGGACGGGCTGAGGTAGCATTCCGCCGACTTGACGAACTCGCTGCCGCGCAGCCCCGCCTCCATCTGCTCGGTGCGTATCTCGCCGCGCTTCCGTCCCACCGGGTTCAGGCCGTCCGCCGCCAGGTACTGCTTCACGTAGGTGCTGTCCACCAGGTGGTATTCGCCCCCGTCGAGGAAGGTCATCTCGAGGTTCGTGCACACCACGGCGCGCTGGCGGTCGCCAAACGCGCACGCCGCCCACACCAGGTAGCCCACTGCCACTGCCACGGCCAGGCAGGTAGCGATGACTGCCCCCAACCCCCTAAAGGGGGCTTTTGCATCCTCTTGCAGGAGGTTTTGGTCTGTATCGGCTTGTTTTTTCCTCATATTCCTCAAATAGTGCCTGCCTCGCCCTTCCCGGCAGCCCCCTTTAGGGGGTTGGGGGTCCTCAGCATCTCCGCTATCCGGGGCACGAGGCGGTCGATGTCGCCCGCGCCGAAGGTGACAAGCACGTCCAACGGCTTTTGGCTCAGCAAAGGTAAGAGATTTTCTTTGGAGCACAAGGTCTTGTCGGGCAGTTTTACGTCTTTCAGTATCAATTCGGACGTTACGCCGGGGATGGGTCGCTCGCGTGCCGGGTAGATGGGCAGCAATATCAGCTCGTCCAGGGCCGAGAGCGCCTCGGCGAACTGCGGGGCGAAGTCGCGGGTGCGGCTGTAGAGGTGGGGCTGGAACACGCCCGTGAGCCGCCGCCCGGGATACAGCCCGCGGATGGAGCGGATGCTGGCCGCCAGCTCGGCGGGATGGTGCGCGTAGTCGTCCATGTAGACCACGCGGTCGCTGCGGTACACCGTGTTGAAGCGGCGGTAGATGCCCGCGTAGGAGGATATGCCCGTGCGCAGTTCCTCCTTCGACACCCCGTTGAGCCACGCCAGGGCGAGGGCGGCCACGCTGTTCTCCACGTTGATCATCAGCGGCACGTTGAGGTACAGGTCGTTGACGCGCTCGGTGGGAGCCACGAAGTCGAAGTAGATGCGCCCCTCGGCCTGCCGCACGTTCTCGGCATGGAAGTCGCCGCCGTCGTGCAGCGAGTAGGTGTACAGCCGCACCCCTTTGGCCGGTTTCAGGTCAAGGTCGATGCCCGTGTGCACGACGAGGCTGCCGCCCGGTGCGATGAGCGAGGCGAAACGCTCGAATCCCTCGCGGTAGGCGGCGGGCGTGCCGTAGATGTCCAGGTGGTCGGCGTCCACGGAGGTAATCACGGCCATGAACGGCGACAGCTGCAGGAACGATCGGTCGTATTCGTCGGCCTCCACCACCACCAGCGAACTGTCGCGCGACAGCAGCAGGTTGCTGTGGTAGTTGGCCGAGATGCCTCCCAGGAAAGCGTTGCAGCCCACCTGCGACTGGTGCAGCAGGTGCGCGGCGATGGTGGAAGTGGTCGTCTTGCCATGCGTGCCCGCCACGCACAGGGCTTTCAGGCGGCGGGTGATGTCGCCCAGCACCTCCGCCCGCTTGCGCACGACGAAACCCCGCTGGCGGAAGAACAGCAGCTGCGGGTGGTCGGCCGGTATGGCGGGCGTGTACACCACCAGCGTGGCCTTCGGGTCGATGAAGGCGGCGGGCAGGGCGGCCACGCGCTCGTCGGTCACCACCTGGATGCCCTCGGCCTCCAGCCCGTCGGTGACGAGGCTCTCCGCGCGGTCGTATCCCGCCACGCGGAAGCCCTGCGCGTTGAAGTAGCGGGCAAGCGCGCTCATGCCGATGCCGCCGATGCCCAGGAAATAGTATTTGAAAAAATTGTCCATGTCAGTTGTTTTGTTTTGGGCACATGGCCCTTCCGGTATCCCGCGCCGGGACTGGAGAAAAAGTTCCACCGAACCGGTTTCCATCCCCGAAAGGGAGTGCATGACTTTCACCCATTTCACGTGTCCCCCGTCATTTCGACCGCAGGGAGAAATCTAAAAATGGCTTTTCCCACACTGTAGGAGGAGATTTCTCGCTTCGCTCGAAATGACGGCGACATGAGTTCGCACACTCCAACTTCCCCGACAGGGAGAAGGAAAATTTCCAGTATAGCGGAAGAAAATTTCCGATATATCAGAAAAATATTTCCAGTATATCAGAAAAATATTTCCGGTATAACAGAATTTCACCGCCGATATACTGCACGTTTCGGCGCATACGCACTCCGCTCCTGCCCCGTCCTATTTCAGCAGCCGCGCCACCTCGTCGGCGATGCGGGCGGCGGAGTTGTGCTGCGCCAGGGCGGCTATGTGGGCCGACAGGTCGGCCAGCCGCGCCCGGTCGGCCACCAGGGCGAGGGCTTCGGGCACGAGGCGGTCGGGTGCGTCGGCGTCGGGTATCATCACCGCCGCGTCGTGGCGCACGGCGGCCTCGGCGTTCTTCGTATGGTGGTCTTTGGCCACGTAGGGCGAGGGCACGAGGGTGACCGGCTTGGCCA
>CALUML010000096.1 GCA_944321745.1 uncultured Bacteroidales bacterium | reverse complement strand
GGCGGCCAGCCCCTGACCATCGACCACCGGCTGGCCGCCGAATACTGGGGGCTGGACAAGTGAAACACGGAAATGATTGAGCGATCAGACGATTAAGCGATTAAACAATGGACACGACCAAACAACTCATACGCGAATTCCACGTCCTGCTGCACCGCTGCGGGATAAACGACGACAGCAAGCAGGCCATTCTGTCGGCCTATGGCGTGGAAAGCAGCAAGGAGCTTCCTGCCGCTTCCCTGGCGGAGATAAACGGCAAGCTGCGCGACGAATTGCGCCGCGCCGGGCTGGAACCCAAGCCCCGCAAGCAGCCCATCGACACGGCCCGGAGCCGGGTCAAGGCCGCCGTGGGGGCATACCTGGCCAAAATGGGGAAGATACCGCCCTCCGGGTGGGGTCCCCGCGAATGGAACCTGATATGCGCCGTGGCTTGCAGGGCGGCGCGTGCGGACTCCTTCAACGGCATTCCGCTTACCAAGCTGAACCAGCTTTACAACGCTTTCCGCTACGGCAGCAAGGCCCTCGACAATGTGGAGGAATTGACAAAAGAACTTTTACACAATCAACAATCAATAATTAACAACTAAACAACAAAAGATTATGGAAACAAACGAACGCAAGTCCGCCGTGCAGGCGGCAATCGGGCAAATGTTCGACCTGCTGGACACGGAGCAGGGCGACACCGTCGTGGTCATGGCCCGCGTGGGGGACGACTTCATCTCCGTGAAGGGCAATTCGGGGGAAGTATACGGCATCTACATCAACGCCACCATGGGCGACGACACCCTACGCGAAGCCCACAACCTGCTCAACCAGTACCTCCTCGACAAGGCCACCGGCAGGCTGGAGCAATACGAGGCCGGCATTAAACATTGAACATTAAACATTGAACGATTATGGCAAAAAGAGAAAAGAAAGTCATCCTGTCGGGCGTAACGTCCGAGCAGATGGAGGGCGCGATGGCCGCCTACGCCTCCGCCGACGCCGAAATGGCGAAAATCAACGCCGCGATGGACGTGCAGTTCACCGCCATCCGCGAGAAGTATTCCACCCGCCTCGCCGAGCTGGCCGCCCGCAAGCAGCAGGCCTTCGACACGGTGCAGGCCTACGCCACCGAGCAGCGCGACACCCTCTTCGCCAAAAGGCGCAGCCTGGACAACAGCCACGGCACCTTCGGCTTCCGCACCGGCACGCCCAAGCTCAAGACCCGCCGGGGCTTCACCTGGGCGGCCGTGCTCGAACTGCTGCGCGGCACCGCCCCCTCGTACATCCGAACCAGCGAGGACGTGGCCAAGGACCGCCTGCTGGCCGACCGCGACACCCCCGAGGTGGCCGCCCTCATGCCCCGCATCGGCGTGGAAGTGGTGCAGGACGAGACCTTCTTCATCGAGTTGAAAAAGGAAGAAACGGAGGCGGTATGAACGAATGGTTTTTTGTGACGGTCAAGTACCACAAGGTGAACGAGGCGGGCAAGACCGTCGCCGCCTCGGAACACTACCTGGTGGACGCGCTTTCCTTCACCGAGGCCGAGGCGCGCATCGTGGAGGAGATGAAGCCCTTCATCAGCGGCGACTTCACCGTGTCCGCCGTCAAGCGGGCGCGCATTGCCGAGCTGTTCCCCGACGACGCCCCCGATGCCGACCGCTGGTGGCGGTGCCGCCTGGCCTTCACCACGCTGAATGAAAAGACCGGGCTGGAGAAGCGCACCTTCTCCACCATGCTCGTGCAGGCCGCGAGCCTGGACGGCGCGCTGGCCTCCCTCCGCCACGGGATGAACCTGCTGGCCGACTATGAGGTGACGGCCATCGCCGAGACCGCCATCATGGACGTGTACCCCTACGGGCCGGGCGGCAAGTAAAGGTTACGGGCAGCCGCGCCGAAGCGTCGGGCGGCGGGGAGCGGCGGCACAGGTTGCAAGCAAAGTGAGAGTGTGCCGGGCCGCTCCCCAGCCCTTTTCCAAAAATAACCGGACTATGGACAAAAAGACACGGCAACACAAGTACTACCTGCATTACAAGTGCAGGCGTGCCGGACTGGTGCTCGACACCAAGAAGCGGACGTTCTTCATCATCCACGGCAACGTGCCGCCAGCCAACCGCTGGTACGATGAGCTGCGGACACGCTTCGGTTACGCGGTACAATTACTGATCGATTAAACAAAGGAGGAGATAATGAAAGAGAAAGTTTACCAGCTGCACCCCGCCGTGGAGGCGTGCCGCATCTGCCGGGGCAGCGGCGAGGACGGAAGCGGCGCGGCGTGCGAAGTGTGCGGCGGCACCGGGCTGGTGCGCGTCACCAAGGAGATAACCGTGCGCGTCGAACCGTATTACAACGCGTCGCATGGCCGCCACGGCTGACCGCCCCGCCTCGCGGGGCACCTGGGGACGCGAGCCGCCCCGCACGGAGGCTCAGAAGCTGGAGGCCGCCCGCCGCTTCTTCGCCGCCTTCCGCCCGCCGGGGCGGTGGCGGTTCGAGGGATGGAACCAGGTGGCGGAAGCGGGCGGGTGCTCTCCGTCCGCGCCGTGTTCCGCGACGGCGGCACCGCCTACGCCGTGTGCTTCGTCCTCGCCCCCGAGCGCGGCGCAATATGTGAAAGAACCCCCGGCGCGGACGGGCGCACCCGCTACCGCACCGTGGCGAGCAACAAGACCGCCGAAGCCCTCACCCAGTGGGCCGAGGAACATTACGAGAACGATAAGAATGACAAGAACCAACCGCCGGACGGGCTGGATGCCCTCCGGGAAAAGATAAGGAACTTATGAGTATCATTGCAGTAGATTTTGACGGGACCATCGTGGAGGACCGCTATCCGGCCATAGGCCCTTTCCGCCCCGGCGCGGTGGAGGTGCTGCGCTGCCTGCGGCGCGAGGGGTACATCCTCGTGCTGTGGACGTGCCGCACGGGCCGCCGCCTGGCCGAGGCCGTGAAGGCGTGCGCCGAGGCGGGCATCCGCTTCGAGGCCGTCAACGCCAACCTGCGTTGCCGGGTGGTGCAGTACGGCGGCGACCCCCGCAAGATGGGGGCCGACCTGTACATCGACGACCGGGGCCTCGCGCCCCTGCCCCCCTGGGAGGAGATATACGCCCTGGTGCACGAACGCCTCCCGACACGCGAGGACGAGATAGACCGGGCGATAGGCTGGTAACCCGCCAGCCCCGGAAGGAGCAAAAAAGGAAAAGCCCGGCGCACACCCTTTGGGGAAACACACCGAGCCTTTGTGGAAGTGAGAAGTACCACAAAGGTAAGTTATTTCCCCGAAGTGTGCAAACAATGAATAGGAGTACGGAATTAAGGGCAAGGGAGGTGCGCGAGCTTGTGGCCAAGCACTACGAGCCGGGTCGACAGGATCGCTGCAAAATGTGGGTGTGGCGCACCATCGTGCGGCCACGCTACGGAATATCCGCAGCCACCTTTTTCCGGTACCTGAAGGAGGACACCCCGGATGACAGGCGGCAATTGTCCTTGTTCTGAAATAAAATGCCTAAATTTGCAACAACTAAAACGACAGAACAATGAAAAAGTACCTTTTTATCGCGTTGGCTGCGCTGGCGGTCGCTGCGGCTTCCTGTGAGCCAGAAATAAAATATGTGGAAGTTCCGGTGGAAGTGGATAAAAATCCATGGCCGGACAGTTTGGTTTTGTTTGCCCCTAATGTATATGAATATACTTGGTTGGACGATAAAACCATTTACGAATATGTCGTGGACAAATTCTTCTCAGATCCGGCTGTTGATTATATAATCATGTCATACGGAAAGAGCACCATTTATTCCACAAGTATTTATGGCTCTCCTCTGCCGTTCAACTGCGTCACTTTCATTGGTTATAATGCGGGAAATGGAATGATTAAAAGTGCGGATTATGGAGAATATGGCTGTTATACGATGTATGAACAATTTCCTGTATCATGGGGTGGTTCCACCATAGATAATTCCGGAACACCTTACAGTTGGGATGCATGGGCTTCCGGAGCAAATCCCGATTTTTATAACAAAAATCAATACGTGGTAGAGATTATCAGTCGTAATTAAATTTAGATTAAGCACCGTTTGAACGCCCTTTAAACAGCACCGCCCCGGAAACCTTGGTTGTTTCCGGGGCGGTGCCGTTTTTTTTCTTCCTTACCCGGCCACGTCCTCGAAGGCGGTGGTGAAGGTGAGGGTGCGGACGCGCAGGCCGATGTCGTTGCGGTTTTCCGCGCCGTCGGCGGTGCGGGTGAGCTCCTGGCAGTAGCCGCCGGGCGGCGACCACCCGTGCAGGGCCTCGACCACCTGCCGCTCCAGCGCGTAGCAGGCCAACGCCTGCCGGCGGCTTTCGTCCGGTGCTTCCACGTGGCTTTGCGAATAGTTGTCCATGAACAGCCGCACGGTGAGCGTGGCGGTGGCCCATTGCGAGAGGCCGCCCATCGCCTCGTAGGCGGTACCGGAAAAGTCGATGAGCGCGGCGGGATAGGCGAGCGCGGGGCGCAGCTCCGTCTGGTCCTGCCCCCAGTCGTGGTCTATCCATGCCAGGTCGGGCACTTCGGCGGCCAGCCGGTCGCTGAGGTCGAGGAAAAGCCTCGAATAAAAGTCCATTCCTTCCATTTTCAATTATTTTTGAGGGTTTTCAACGCTTCTTTTTCCACCAGGGCGAGCACCTTGCGGTCGAGTGCCTTGCTCGGCCCGATGAAGGTGCGCTTGGGCATCTGGAAGCCCTTGCCCCGGCCAGCCCGCAGCCCCTCGTTGTGCACGTCGGCATAGTGCACGTTGGTGTACACGGTGGCGCGGTAGGGTGCCGTCTTGTAGTTGATGGAGTTGTACAGGTGGTTGCGCGAGGACATGAGGGTCTTGTACCGCCCCTCCGCGCCCTTGGCCGTGCCGATGCGCTTGGAGGGTTTCCAGGGCTTCAGGGTGTCGTCCACGAAGCCGCCCTTCTGGAAGTTCTGCCGGAAATGGGCGCGGGCCATCGCCCCGGCCTTCACCGGCAGCTCGCGCTGCATGAGCCGCACGAGTTGCCGCCCGTGCCGCCGGATGAGTTGTTCGAAGTCTTGCGGTGTCATTTTAGTTGAAAGTTGAGAGTTGAAAATTGAAAACGATTGTGCATTGGAATAAATGTCTTACATTTGTGGTCATAAAGGGAGTGATGCAGCGTCTGTCCATAGCGGAAGAGTCTACCGCACCGGCGGCTGCTTCATTCCCTTTTCATCATCAAGGAGTAGGGGTGCTCTTTCATAATCCCTGCGTGGTTGATGGCCTCGCATTTGAGTACGAACGCATCCCCGCCTATCTTCAGTTCGTACACCACGAAGTTGCGCACGCCCTGCCTTATCTTCTTGCGGTAGTTTTTCCTCCCCATGTTTATCGGTTCGTACCGCCCGTTTTTCAGCTTGGGCAGCATGGCGGGCAGTTGCCTGGCGGCTTCCAGTTCCAAGGCGTTGAAGCAGTGCGCCACGATGCTGCGCATCTCCTTCTCACCGAAGTACAGGTGCCCTGAGTAATAACGTTTGTCATCGATGACCACCTTGCCCGTTTCACCAAGTTTGTTGCGGGTTTCCCCTTGCGCTTTCCGGAAAGCCGGTTTGTCGGCCTGCACGTTCAGCTGCATCAGTTCCGCCCGGTTGATGGCGCGGTCCACCCACGGGCACTCCATGCAGTCCTTCCTTGCCCCGGCCTTCAGCCCTGCCCACAGCGCAGCGAGCCGGTTCTTGGCCAGGGGGCAGGCGGCGCAGCTGCGGGGGAAGTAGGGGTGGCGGTCGTTGATGAGCGTGCCGTCGCGTCCGGGGTTGTTGTCCAGTCCGGGCGCGGGGCGGTCGGCCTCCCCGGCATCGGCGGGCGGGGCGGTGGGCCCGTCGTCCGTGGCTTCGAGGGAGCACTTGCAGTTCCAGCGGTCGCCGGGGCGGTGCGCGGACCAGAAGGGGTCGTCGATGGGGCGCACCGTGTTCCAGAACACGCGGTGGTCGGCTCCGGGCGTGGGGCTGGTGGATGGCTCCCACCGCAGGTTGGGCAGCACGTCGCGCTCGGCCTCGAACTGCTTCCACCGCGCCGCCTGGTGGGCGCGTTGCACGGCGGTGTCGTACTCGGTGCGCAGCCAGGCGCGGTTCTGGTGCGCGAGGTAGGGCTGGACGTCCCGCGCGAAGCGCGAGAAACTTTTCAGCCGCCCCTCCTCATCGAGCATCCGGGCGGCGATGTCCTGCTGGGTGCGGTGCACGCGGAAGGCGGCGAATACGTCCGCCGAGTGCACGAGGGCGCGGCGGAACTCCCCGTCCATGTCCGGCGAGTCCCCGGCGCCCTCGTCCACCGCCCCGGCGAAGATGCCCCGGGTGGCCTCCAGCAGGTGCGGCTCCAGCTCGCGGCGCAGGTCGAAGCGGGTGCGGTAAATGTTCTCCAAGGCTGCCGCCACCACTTCGGGCGTGAACCCGATGCCGGACGAGGCGAGGCCGGGCCGCCCGTCCGCGAAATAGGCGCGGTCTATTTCCTCGCCCCGCCCGCCGGGGCTTTCCCGAAAAAACCATCGAGCAGTTTCCGCCTGGGCGGGGTGGAGGGCTGCCCTCCCTGCATGGCCTGCCGTTCCTCCTCCCTCTGCCGCTTCAGCTCCTCGTAGTTTTGGGGTTTGGGGATGCCGTAGGTCTCGTACCAGTAGTCGTCGGCGACGGGCACGCGCTCGGCCACCTTCAGGTCGATGGCGAGCCGCTTGTTCAGCTTGCCCAGGTCGGCTTCGGGCACGAACTCGAACCGCCCGCCCTCCACCGGGTAACCGTAGGAGGCCAGGATGGCGAGCAGGCCCGGCTCGTTGAGGGCGTTCTGCACGAAGCGCAGGTCGCCCTTCGTCACCTCGAACTGCTGGTCGGCGTGCACCTCGGCCTGCGCGTAGCCGCTGGAGGCGGAGGAGACGGTGGTCTCCGAGTTGCCGAGGATGGCGATGCTCATTTCCTGGTTGCAGCAGCGGATGAGCCGCTCCTGCAGCTCGCCCGTGCCGTTGGACGACTTGCCGTCGAGCATCTCGAACTCGGCCTGCTTGGGCAGCATCATCACCAGCGAGGCGCCTGCGCTGTCGGCCATGCGGCGCAGCTCCTCCTGCGTCTTCTTGTCGTAGGCGTCGTAGCGGATGACGCGCACGGGCTGGCCGAATATCTCGACGTATTGGGCGAAGTCGCCGAAGCCGCTCCGCTTGTAGAGGGCGTACATGGAGCAACGCAGGAGGAGGCCCAGGTCGTCCGGCCTGCCGAAGAGGCGGCACCAGGGCAGGTCGTCGAGCGGCGTGCCCTCCATGTCGTACTGCGAGCGGGTGATTTGCCGCGCCTCCGGGCGGATGTGCTTGCGGGGTATTTCCAGGAAGTCGAACTCCCGCCCCACGAGGAACTCCACGCCCGACACGCCCCAGTATCGGCTCTCCATAATCAATTCGACCAGCCGCTCGAACTTCGCGCCGCGGATGAGCGAGTCCAGCGCATCGACCTTCGCGCCGCCCGCGTCCACGAAGCGCAGCTCCTTGTTGGTGACGGCGGCGGTACGCTTCCCGGTGATGCCGGAGAGGTGGCCGTCGATGGTGAGCACGTCGTGGTAGAGGTCGTACAGGCGCGAGCGGTTGGGCAGGTGCACCCGCTCGGCGGCCTCGACGGACTGCCGCAGCGTGCCCGTGTCCTTGCGGCCGCGGTCGGGGGCGACGTGCGTCATCTGGTTGACGACGATGGTCCCCTGGGGGTATTTGCGGGGCTTCTTCCCCGTGTCGTTCTTTTTCTTTGCCATGTGTATTTAGTTGAAAAACAACATATTCGTAAACCTTGAAAATCACGCTGGTGAACCGGGCGAATCACGCTGGTGAATGGGCGGAAACACGCTGGTGAACCGGGCGAACCGGGCGCGTGAGTTTGCGGGGCCATGCGGGCGGGTTTGCATCCTTGCGCTCAGAAGTAATTCGTGCGTTTGGTTTCCGAACGCCAGGCCATGCTGCCCGCGCTTTCGTCCTCCGGGGTGGAGGGGTCGTCGGGGGCGTAAGGCAGGGCGAGGCTGTTGCGCCCGTCGCGTATGTCCTCAAGCAGTTCCAGGGCGTGCTCGTAGTCCTGCCGGTACAGTTCGATGTCCACGTTCGGGTTGGCCATGCGCACCAGGTAGTAGGAGGCGATGGTCTTCACCAGCTTTTTCAGCAGGGGCGACACGACGGCGGGCGGCGCGTCCTCCGTGCCGAAGGCCGCCTCGAGGTCGTACTTCGTCAGGTAGGATTTGCACAAGTCCTCGGCGGCCAGCACTTGCAGCTCGGCTGCCGAACGGTCGCCCCGCGTGATGGCGCGGATGACCTCCGGGTAGAGGGATGTTTTCCCAAGTTCGTCAATGCTTACCAACATAGTTGTTTAATTGAAAGTTGAAAGTTAGCTACAAGCTACGAGCTACGAGCTACGAGTGCCATGCGGGATGCGGCGAAAGCCTCGGAGCATACGACTTGTAACTCGTAGCTCGTAACTTGTAGCTCTTTTACCATTTCTTGTTGTTCCGGCGCGGCACGGCCATGAGGTCGCAGGCATCCAGCTCGATGGTGTTCTTCAGGATGAACACGCCGCCCTCCACCATGTCGGGGCCGTCGAGCCGCCGTGCCTTGCGGCTGGCGTTGCGGAATTGCGCCCGCAGCCGCATCATGTGCGGGTCTTCCAGCTCGGCCTCGTTGAACACCAGGCGACCCAGCCGGTCGAGCGGTTCCAGCGTAGCCTCGATGCGCTCCCACTTCTCCGGCTTCTTGCGCGTGTCGGGCGTGATGGGCAGGTCGAAGCCCCATTGGCCGCGCTTCTCGTGGATGAGCGTCAGCAGCCCCTGCTCGTAGAAGGGGTCATGCAGCGTGTTGTT
>CALUML010000095.1 GCA_944321745.1 uncultured Bacteroidales bacterium | reverse complement strand
CAAAATTAATTATTATCATATTGCCCGTTATTTTGGAGATGTTTTTTCCTGTCCGAAGAGGGAGTGTAGCGGGCTACGCGACCGATGAGACAGGGAAAAACATCTCCAAAAGAGCGGGCAAGAGGATAATAAAGTAAACAGACGGCACGGGTGTTAACAGATACGTTTAATTTTGAATAGCCACTTAAATAGCTACTTACAAGCAACAAGATGAACGCAAAACTTACTCTCGTGGCCGCCGCTCTCGTGACGGCCACCGCTGCCTGGGCGATGCCGGGACAGCGAGTGTCTGACAAGGTGAAGCACCAACGCCGTTCCGCCGTGGAACGCCGCGAAGCCCCCGCGCCCCGAGCCGCCCAGTGGCAGCTCGCCCCGGCCGACAAGGGAGGCCTGCGCCTGGACAGCATTGTGAAGTATACGCACGAAGGCAACTACGCCTCCAAGACGCTGGTGCAGTATGTCGATGCCGAGCGCAAGCGCATCGAGACCCCCTATTATTTCATCGTGAGATGGTCGGACGAGCAGCAAGCCTACCTCTCTGCTTGGAAGCCAGGCGGCAATAGGACGGAGACCGCCAGCGACGACCAAGGTCGCCTCACCCTGCAAGCCAACTATTGGTGGGACGCGGAGACCTCCACTTGGCAAGGCAACAACCGCTGGGACTGGGCCTATTCCGCCGATGGGAGGGAGGTGACGGAAACTTATTCCAACTGGCAGGACGGCCAATGGGTGTACAGCAACAAGAAAGAAACCTCCTATGATGCCACAGGAAACCTCTTGGGCGATGCCTTGTACAACTGGGATGCCACTGCGCAGGCATGGGTAGGCGAATACCGCACCACACGCACCTACGACGACCGCGGCAATACGCTCACCGAGCAGACCTACTCGTGGGATGCCGCCACGCAAAGTTGGACGGAATACGACCTTATGGAGTGGGTAATTAACCCCGCCACGGGCCTGGTGGACACCGTCTATTACAGCTACCTGGAGGAAGACGCATGGCAGCACATGCGCACCGTGTACACGTGGGACGACCACGGGGAGGAAACCTCGGAGGTCCTGTCTGCGAAAAATGCCGATGGCACGTGGGAACTGTTGGAGCAATACCGCTACGCCAACGAGTATGACGCACAAGGCCGCCTTGCCGCATACGCCTGCGAGGAATGGTACGCCGATGCACCTGTGTGGGCATACTCGTACAAAGCCACCTACGAATATGCCGACAATGGCGTGGTGACCGAGACCCAGTACAACTACATGGACGGCCAATGGGTGCCCGACACGAAATCCGAGTCGCTTAACGATAGCGAGGGTCGCTCGCTGGTATCGTCCTTCCTCCAATGGAATGCGGTGGATAACCGCTGGGAATCGCCCTCCGGCAACCTGCGCTATGTGTATGCCTACGATGAGGCCGGGCATGAAACATTCTTTCAATACTATGAATGGATGGTGGAAGAACAAGGATGGGAACTTTATTATGAAAGGACAAGCACCTACGATGCACACGGCAACCTCACGTTCGAAGATACTTATGGTAAAGACAATATAAGGCTTGAGTATGTGCATATAAGTCGCTTTATATATGAGTACACATACGACCAGTATGGCAACATTATCCTCAAGCAATACTCCGGCATGGGCGTGGCACGGCATGAGGAAAGGTATTTCTACTCCCCCAATCCCCTCGCTCCCACCGCTGTGCAGGCCGCCGTGCAGGCCACCGCGCCCGTTGCATACGTGGACGGGGCGGACATCCGCCTGGCACGCCTGTCCGATGCTGTCGTCACCCTGCACGACCTGAACGGGCGCATGGTCGCCACGGCCACGGCCACCGGCGGACGCGCCACCCTGGCCGCTCCCGCCCCCGGCCTGTACGTGGTGCGCTGCGGCGGGCAAGCCGTCAAGGTGCTCGTGCGCTGACGGGGCACGCACGCGCCGTCAAGAGGGTGTATCAAAATGGGATTTAGAACACAGATTATGCGGATCAAATAGATTTGCACGGATATCTTGCCAAGGATGCCATCGGATATCAACAGTATCCTCATCCGTGGCAATCCGTTAAATCCGGTCAATCCGTGTTCGTTCTTATTTTGATACACCCCCTTTTTTGTGCCGGTGCGTGGGGTGGGGGATGCGGAGCGGGTGGCGGCTTGCCTGCGTCGGTGCGGAAATTTCGCTGCGTTATAACGGAATTTTATTTCCGTTACTACGGAATTTTCGTTGCGTTACTACGGAATTTTCGCCGCGTCATGGCATCCTCCGAACGGTGCAGGTGCGCTGTCGGCACGGGGTTGTGACACCGCCGAAGCCGGGCGCGTTTCCCGTTTCCCCGGAAATTCGTTATCTTTGCCATCGCCTTGCCGGGCATGTGACCGGGCGGGCGTTTGAAAGACAAAGGAAAAGGCCTATGATATCGAAGATTATTGCCGAGGACCTCGTGAGCCGCGCCCGCGAGGCGATTGCCGTGAAGGAGGACATCGTGATAACCTGCCACGTGGGGCCGGACGGCGACGCGCTCGGCTCGTCGCTTGCCCTGTGGCACTACCTGCGCGGGCTGGGCAAGCGGGCCACGGTGGTAGTGCCCAACCGCTTCCCCGACTTCCTGGCGTGGATGCCGGGCGCGGAAGACATCATCGTGTTCGAACGCGACGCGGCCCGGGCCGAGGAGGCGTTTGCGGGGGCGGACCTGGTGTTCGCCTTGGACTTCAACGAGACGCGCCGGCTGGACAGGCTGGAGCCGCTGTTCCTGCAATGCGCCGCGCCCCGCGTGCTCATCGACCACCACCTGAACCCCGAGAGCTTCGCGCAACTGACCATCTCGTATCCCGACATCTCGTCGACCAGCGAGCTGATTTTCCGCCTCATCTGCCGCATGGGGCACTTCGAGCGCATCACGCTGGCGTGCGCCCAGTGCATCTACACGGGCATGATGACGGACACGGGCGGCTTCAGCTACAACTCGAACCAGGCGGAGATTTACACCATCATCGGCGAGCTTATCAAGATTGGCATCGACAAGGACGATATTTACCGCCGCGTGTTCAACACGTTCACGCCCGGGCGGCTGAAGCTGAACGCGTATTGCATCTACCGCAAGATGAAGCTGTACCCGAAGTACCGCACCGCGCTCATCACGCTGTCGCAGGAGGAGTTGCAGCGGTTTTACTACAAGTCGGGCGACACGGAGGGGGTGGTGAACGAGCCGCTCTCCATCGAGGGCATCGTGTTTTCGGTGTTCATGCGCGAGGACACGGACAAAATCAAGATTTCGCTGCGCTCGCAAGGGGCGTTCCCGGCCAACAAGGTGGCCAGCGAGTTGTTTGGCGGCGGGGGACACCTGAACGCCGCCGGGGGCGAAAGCTACACCACCCTGGAGGAAGCCGTGGACAAATTCCGCCGCGCCCTGCCGCGCTACCGCCAGTTGCTGGAGGAATGCTGACGCGGGGGATGGGGACACGGCCCCGCCGTCATTTCGAGCGCAGCGAGAAATCTCCCCGTAGCCTTTTGGGGCTTTGCGGAAGGGGATTTCCCGCTGCGCTCGCCATGACGGGAATCCATGAAAATGGTACTCATCCCCCGTCCTGCCCCGCAAGGGGCGGGACAAGCTATGTGTGCTTTTTTTATAAAGGAAACAAGGGACAAGCTCTGTGCGCTCTGTGTCCCCCTGAGCGGGGATACCGTCCCGCCGTCATTTCGAGCGCAGCGAGAAATCTCACCGTAGGCTTTTGGCGGTTTTCGGAAGGGAATTTCTCGCTGCGCCCGAAATGGCGGGAAACCATGAAAATGGCAGTCGTATGCCGTCCCGCTCTTTGCGTGGCGTGACAGGCTGTGTGTTCTTAATTTATAAGGAAACAAGGAGCAACCTTTGTGCGCCCTGTGTCCCCCCCAGCCCCCCTCCCGTTCCCTCTTAAATATTTCCCTTTCGCCTTGCCCCTTTTCCAATAAAAACCCGTACCTTTGCGCACATGGCGGGCGGGACGGCTCCGCACCGCGCTCATCCATTCATTCTGTCACATCATGAGCAACAAAAGCTTGGTTTCCATTACCGATTACAGCAAGGACGACATCCTGTCCATCCTCGCCTCCGCCGCCGACTTCGAGGCTTGCCCCAACCGCACCACGCTGGCGGGCAAGGTGGTGGCGACGCTCTTCTTCGAACCTTCGACACGCACGCGGCTGAGTTTCGAGACGGCTGCCATCCGCCTGGGGGCGAAGACCATCGGCTTCTCGGACGCAGCCACCAGCTCGTCGTCCAAGGGCGAGACGCTGCACGACACCATCCAGATGGTTTCCTGCTACGCCGATGTCATCGTCATGCGCCACTACTTGGAGGGGGCGGCACGCTACGCCGCCGAGGTGTTGCCCGTGCCCATCGTCAATGCGGGCGACGGGGCCAACCAGCACCCTTCGCAGACGCTGCTCGACCTCTACTCCATCCTCAAGACGCAGGGCACGCTCGAAGGGCTGAACATCTGCCTGGTGGGCGACCTCAAGTACGGCCGCACGGTGCACTCGCTCATCCAGGCCATGTCGCACTTCCGCCCCACGTTCAAGTTCATCGCGCCGGACGAGCTGCGTATGCCCGAGGAGTACAAGACCTTCTGCCGCAAGCACGGCATTCCCTTCACCGAGTCGCGCGAACTGACGGACAACTTCAACGACGCGGACATACTCTACATGACCCGCGTGCAGCGCGAACGCTTCACCGACCTCATGGAATATGAACGGGTGAAGAACGTGTACACGCTCAACAACGCCATGCTGGCCGGCACGAAGCCCAACCTGCGCATCCTGCATCCGCTGCCCCGCGTCACCGAGATAGACCCGGACGTGGACCACAACGAGAAGGCGTATTACTTCCGCCAGGCACAGAACGGGCTCTACGTGCGGCAGGCCATCATCAGCAAAGTGCTGTCGTGATTAGAACGCAAATAACGCGGATGCCGCAAATGACCGCAAATTGATGATGGCATTCCTGCTTGAGTGCCAATCAGCCTTTGCGTAAATTCGCGTGATTTGTCTCATTCGCGTTCACCAAACCACAAGAAACATGGAAAGAGGTACAAAAGAACTGAAAGTCGCCGCGCTGCGCAACGGCACGGTCATCGACCACATCCCGGCCGACAAGCTGTTCAAGGTGGCCGCCCTCCTGGAGGTGGAAAAATGCCCCCACCAGGTGACGCTGGGCAACAACCTGGAGAGCAAACTGCTCGGCTCGAAGGGCATCATCAAGATATCCGACCGCGTGTTCGAGGAATCGGAAGTGAACAAAATCGCCCTGCTCGCCCCCAACGCCAAAATCAACATCATACGCGACTACGAAGTGGTGGAAAAGCGTCCGCTTACCCTGCCCGACGAAATACGCGACATCGTGCAGTGCGCCAACCCCAACTGCATCACCAACCACCAGCCCGTGCCCACGCGCTTCGCGGTGGTGAAGGAAGACGGCGAGGTGCGCCTGCGCTGCCACTACTGCGAGCGCGAGGTGCGGCAGGAGGAAGTGAAGATAAAGTAAGCTGCACCCCAGCAATTCACCCCTAAATCCCCTAAAGGGGACTTGCATACAAGCAATGGAGAAAGACAAAAAACAAAGCAACAGCCAGGCCGCATCGAAAGCCCCCTTTAGGGGGTTGGGGGGGCAGTTGGGGGAAGGACACGTGCGGTGGAAGCCGGGCAACATGGTGTATCCGCTCCCGGCGGTGCTGGTGTCGTGCGGCAACACGGTGGAGGAGTACAACCTCTTCACCGTGTCGTGGGTGGGCACGGTGTGTACCAACCCGCCCATGTGCTACATCTCCGTGCGCCCCGAGCGTTATTCCTATGATATAATCAAGCGCGACCGGGAGTTCGTCATCAACCTGACGAACGAGGAACTGGCCCGCGCCGCCGACTGGTGCGGGGTGCGCAGCGGGCGCGACTGCAACAAGTTCCGCGAGATGAAGCTCACGCCTGCCGAATGTGCCGTGGTGGGTGCTCCCCGTGTGCTGCAGGCTCCGGTGGGCATCGAGTGTCGCGTGCGGGACATCATCCCGCTCGGCTCGCACGACATGTTCCTGGCCGACGTGGTCAACGTGTGGGCCGATGCGCGCTATATCGACCCCGTCACCGGCGAGTTCCGCCTGGCCGACGCGCACCTCATCGCCTATTCGCACGGCCATTACCACAAGCTGGGCGAGGAGATAGGCAAGTTCGGCTGGAGCGTGCGGAAGCGGAAGTAATGGAATGGTTGGCAGTTGAGAATTGGAAATCGGCAGTGGACGGACGGCCTCTGCGGGCTGTTGCAGCAGGCTCATGGGCACATTAGCATATTATCACATTAGCATATTGAATAAATGAAAAGAGACCAAGCTATTTTTGACATCATCGCCCGCGAAAGGCAGCGGCAGATGAAGGGTATCGAACTGATTGCGTCCGAAAACTTCGTGAGCGACCAGGTGATGGAAGCCATGGGTTCGGTGTTGACGAACAAGTACGCCGAAGGCTACCCCGGCAAACGCTACTACGGCGGTTGCGAGGTGGTGGACGAAAGTGAACGCCTCGCCATCGAACGGCTCAAGCAGATTTTCGGGGCGGAATGGGCCAACGTGCAGCCGCACTCGGGGGCGCAGGCCAACGCGGCCGTGTTCCTGGCCTGCCTCAATCCCGGCGACAAGTTCCTGGGACTGAATCTCGCCCACGGCGGACACCTGTCGCACGGATCCCCCGTCAATAGTTCGGGCATCCTGTACCATGCGCTGGAATACAACCTGTGCAAGGAAACGGGGCGCGTGGACTACGACCAGATGGAAGAAGTCGCCCTGCGCGAACGCCCGAAGCTCATCATCGGCGGCGGCTCGGCCTACTCGCGCGAGTGGGACTACAAGCGGATGCGCGAAATAGCCGACAAGATAGGCGCGATATTGATGATAGACATGGCACACCCCGCCGGGCTGATTGCCGCCGGGCTGCTCGACAACCCCGTGAAGTATGCACATATCGTTACCTCCACCACGCACAAGACCTTGCGTGGCCCCCGTGGCGGTGTCATCATGATGGGCAAGGACTTCCCGAACCCGTGGGGCAAGACCACCCCGAAGGGCGAAGTGAAGATGATGTCCGCCCTGCTCGATTCGGCGGTGTTCCCCGGCATACAGGGCGGTCCGCTCGAACACGTCATCGCCGCCAAGGCCGTGGCATTCGGTGAAATCCTTCAACCCGAATGGAAGGAATACGCCATGCAGGTGAAGAAGAACGCCGCCGCATTGGCCGCAGCCCTCGTCAAGCGGGGCTTCACCATCGTGAGCGGCGGCACGGACAACCACTCCATGCTGGTGGACCTGCGCTCGAAATACCCCGACCTCACCGGCAAGGTGGCCGAGAAGGCCTTGGTGTCCGCCGACATCACGGTGAACAAGAACATGGTGCCTTTCGACAGCCGTTCGGCCTTCCAAACCTCGGGTATCCGCCTTGGCACGCCTGCCATCACCACCCGGGGCGCGAAGGAAGACCTCATGGAGGAAATAGCCGAAATGATAGAAACCGTGCTCTCCAACGTGGACAACGAGGCGGTCATCGCCTCCGTGCGCGAACGGGTGAACAAGACGATGGCCGCCTACCCCTTGTTCGCGTATTAAAACAAGCGGAACATCCGGGATGCGGACGGGCGGATGGTGCATGGCCTGCATGGAGAAGTCCCGCCCGTTCGCGTCCCTTGCGTTCCCACACAGGAAACTATGGCAGAATACGTCTTTGAATTATCGGAACATACGGATACCACCGTGTTCTACGGCGTGAACAACCGCAACCTCCAGTTGGTGAAAGACCTCTACCCTGATGCCAAAATCATGGCACGCGGCCACGTGGTCAAGGTGACCGGCAGCGAGGAGGCCACGACCAAGGTGGCCGATGCCTTGCGCAAGCTGGAGCAGTTCGCGTTGCAGCACAACACGCTCACCGAGGACCACATCATCGACCTGCTGAAGCATGGCAGCCAACCGGCGGGCGTGGCCGTGGAACACCTCATCCTGCACGGGGTGAACGGCAAGTCCATCCAGGCACGCACGGACAACCAGCGCAGGCTGGTGCGGGAGTTCGAGGAGAACGACCTGCTCTTTGCCATCGGCCCGGCGGGGTCGGGCAAGACCTACACGGCCATTGCCCTGGCGGTGCGCTCGTTCAAGAACAAGGAGGTGAAGCGCATTATCCTGAGCCGCCCCGCCGTGGAGGCAGGCGAGAAGCTCGGCTTCCTGCCCGGCGACATGAAGGAGAAAATCGACCCTTACCTGCAGCCGCTCTACGATGCCCTGCAGGACATGATTACGCCCGCCAAGCTGCGCGACTACCTCGAACGGGGCATCATCCAGATTGCCCCGCTGGCTTTCATGAGGGGGCGCACGCTGGCCGACGCGGTGGTCATACTCGACGAGGCGCAGAACACCACTACGCAGCAAATCAAGATGTTCCTCACCCGCATGGGGCTGAACACGAAGATGATTGTCACCGGCGACGTGACGCAGATAGACCTGCCCGCCTCGCAACGCTCCGGCCTCATCGACGCGCTCGATACCCTGCAGGGCATCAAGGGCATTGCCCGCGTGGACTTCGACGTGCGCGACATCGTGCGTCACCGCCTCGTGCAGCGCATCGTGGAGGCGTATGACCGGAAGAAAACCGCCAAAAGCCCTACCCCCCCGCCCCTAAAGGGGAGCTGCCCGCCCGTATGAAAGCCCCCTTCAGGGGGTTGGGGGTAAGCCTCCCCCTTGGAGGGCATTGAGGAACTTCCGCAGGACGCTCGTAACCCATAACTTGTAGCTTGTAGCTCGTAGCTTGTAGCTAACTTATAACT
>CALUML010000094.1 GCA_944321745.1 uncultured Bacteroidales bacterium | reverse complement strand
GGGCGTCGAATTGCCGCCGGGTGAGCACCGTCACGCGGTCGCGTTCGGGTTGCAGCATGCGGTCGAGCACGAGGGCGGCCACGTGCGGCTCGAAGTGGTAGCCGTCGCTGCACGCCCGCACTTGCTCGGACTGGGGGCCGTAGGTGTCGGCGTAGTGCTTGCGCACGTGCCCGACGAACTCGGCAAACAGCCCCGTGGTGGCTCCGCGGGTGGCGATGTCGGTGGCTCCGAGCCCGTTGGCGGGCAGGCCTCCGATGTGTTCGCTACGTTCGAGCAGGGCGACGGTTTTCCCCTCGCGCGAGGCGGCGATGGCGGCCATGATGCCGCCGGGCGTTCCTCCCACGACCACCACGTCGTAGCGGGCGGTCTGCGCCGGCAGCACCGCCGGCAGGCAAAGCATGAACAGCTTCAGGAATGTTTTTCTCATGTGGTTGTTTGATTGGGATAAGTTGGTAAAAAAAGAACCGCTCGCCCCAAGCGGGCAAAGCGGTCGTAAAGATAGTGGAAAAGTTCGGATTGTGCCAAACGCCCGGCTGTTTGGACGGGAAAAAAGATTTTTCTTCCCCCGGATGCTTGCCGGTCGGGATAAAAGCATTATCTTTGCACGCTCAAAACAATCAATAATATATCAATCATGTATTTAAATCCTGAAATCAAGAAGGAAATCTTCGGTAAGTACGGGAAGTCCAACACTGATACTGGGTCGCCTGAAGCCCAGATAGCATTGTTCTCATACCGTATTAACCATTTGACTGAACATTTGAAGTCAAATAAGAAAGATTATAGTACGGAACGTGCTTTGGTGATGCTGGTAGGCAAACGCCGCCGCCTGCTCGACTATTTGAAGCGGCGCGACATCGAACGCTACAGGAAAATCATCGCCGAGCTGGGCATCAGAAAGTAACCGCTTTCTCGCATGTCAAGGTCATTGGAAAAGGCGTCCCGGGCTGCGGCTTGGGAGGCCTTTTTTGATTGCGGAACCGGGGGGCCGGGACGCTTCGCCGGTTTCCTTGGCATGGAATGTTTTTTTCTGGAGGATGAGGATAGTTTTCACCATCAAGTCAATCAACCTGGGCGGCGGTTCCGAGCGTTCCACCGCGACCGTGGCGAATGCGTTGGCCGGGCGGGGGCACGAGGTGTCCATCGTCAGCTACACGGGGCGGGGGGGGGAGCCGTTTTTTGACATCGACCCCCGCATCGACCGCTATTACCTGTCGCCCGGGCGCGACCGCTGGCCGGTGCTGCTGCGCGAATGCCGCCGCATCGTCCTTTTGCGGCGGCTGTACGCGCGTTTGCGGCCCGATGTCATCGTGGTGATAGGCACCACGCGGGCCTTTGTCAACGTGCCGGCCACGCGGGGCTACCGCGTGGTGGCCAAGGAGTATTTTTCCATCGACCACCGCTCGCAGCTCACGTCGTCGCTTTCGCGGCGGCTGACGGCCCGGCATGCGCAGGCCATCGTGGCTTTGTCCGAATACGACGCCCGGGTGTACAGGCAACGCTACGGGGCGAAAAAGGCGGTGGTAATCCCCAACCCCCTTACTTTCGCCGCGCCCCAGCCGTCCCCGTTGCAGGACAAGGTGGTGCTGGGACTGGGCCGCATGAGCTACGTGAAGGGTTTCGACCTGTTGCTGGATGCCTGGAGCCGGGTGGCGCACAAGGATTGGGAACTGCACCTGGTGGGGGACGGGAAGATGAAAAAGAAACTGGAGCGCATGGTGCGCGACAGGGGGATTGGCGGCGTGCGCTTCTTCCCCGCCACGTCGGACGTGGAGCCGCACTACCGGAGCGCTTCGATTTTCGTGCTGCCCTCGCGCTCCGAGGCGTTTGGCAACGTGTTGCTGGAGGCCATGTCGGTGGGGTTGCCCGTCGTGAGCTTTGATTGCGGCGCGGGCCCGAGGGACATCATCCTGCCCGGCCAGACGGGCGTGTTCGTGCCGCCGGGCGACACCGAGTCGATGGCCGGGGAGCTGGACCGCCTGATGGCCGACCCCGGGCGCCTGCGCCGCATGGGGAACGCTGCGCGTGAAAGCATCAGACGCTACGACCGCGGGTTGATAGTGTCCCAATGGGAAGATTTGTTGATAAAAACGAGCCGTGAGTGATGGATGTCGTCATTACATACGTTAACGGGCTGGACCCCGTTTGGCAGCAGGAGTACAGCCGCGCCACGAACCGCCCCGCCTTGGCCAAGCGGTACCGCGACTGGGGGCTGCTGCCTTACCTGCTGCGCGGCATAGAATGTTATATGCCTTTCATAGAGAGGGTTTTCCTCGTGGTGTCGGGCGAGAGCCAGGTGCCGGATTGGGCGGACACCGGCAACCTTCATATCGTGCACCACCGCGATATCATTCCGGAAAGGTTCCTGCCCACGTTCAACAGCACCACCATCGAGCTGTTCCTGCACCGCATCGCCGGGCTGGGCGAGGAGTTCGTCTATTTCAACGACGACCTTTTCCCCCTGGCACCGCTGGAGAGGACGGATTTCTTCCGCGACGGCAAGATTGTGATGCGCTTCGCGCGCCACCTCCTGGCATCGGGCATGTACAAGAAGCAGACCCGCCAGTCCGACCGGCTGGCCCGCCTGGCGGCCGGGGTGGGGAAGGGCGTGGCCTTCGTGCGCCCGCAGCACACGTGCACGCCCATGCTGCGCTCCAGCAACGAGGCGGTGTATGCCAAGATAAAAACGCCGCTGGAGCAGCGCATAACCATGCTGCGCGCCAACGGCAATGTCAACCAATACGTTTATACCGACTACCTGTATTACACGGGAAAAACCGTGGACCGCCCCATCCCGACCAAGCATTGCTCCATGGCGGTCTATTCGGCCGAAGCCCTCGCCCGGCAGATACAGAACCCGTCCAGGGCCATTGTCTGCATCAACGACGTGTCCATGAGTGCCGGCAAGCAGGAGCGGATGCGGCTCAGGCTGCACCGGGCCTTCGAGGAGCGGCTCCCCCTGAAATCGCGCTTCGAGAAGTGAGCAGTATGATGGCCAGGCAGTAGAGCAGCGGCGAGAAAAAGGAGTCGGTCATGCACTGTATCAGGAAGCAGCCCACCACCAGCAGGATGTAAAACCGGTGTTCCCTGGGCTGCATCGTCAGCGGGAAAAGGAAAATGAAGAGCAGCGTCGCCACGCCGGCGATGCCGAACTCGCTCCAGGTCTCAAGGAAAGCGTTGTGGGGCTGTACTTTTTGCGGGTTGCCGTTGTGCACGCAGCGTACGCGGTCCTGGTAGACCTTTAGCTGCTCGCCATCGCCCTCCATCACTTTCTTGATGAACAGCTCCCGGGCATCGCACACCCCATACCCCGTCAGCGGTTTTTCCTTTATCATCTCGAAGCAGACCTGCCAGATGCCCCACCGGGGTTCGCGCTTCATGTTCTCTTCGCCGAAACGCCCGTTCAGCACCACCAACGCCGCGCCGGCGGCCGTGTACACCGCTATGAGGACGGCAAGCCACTTGACGCTGCGGCGGTACACATAGACCAGCAAAAACGTTGCGCCGATCAGCAGCGCGGTGAAAAGCCCTATGCGCCCCTCGGTGATGCAAAGCAGGTAGAACATCCACAAGCATGCGGCGATGACCAGTATCCGCACCCGGCGTCCCGCGTCCTTTTGCCGGAGCAGGTACAGGGCGAATATCAGGCTGACGTTCAGGTAGAGGTTGTACATCATGTGCGAGTTCACCAGCCGTATGCGCGCCAGCGTGAAAAGTTCGGACTGCTCCTTCAGCCCGTGCGCGAAGAAGGCAAGCCCCCCGCTGCCGGAGATGATGTACAGCGATGTCAGCACGCACCCCGTGATGAACGCGTAGCACGCATGGCGCAGTCTCACCCTGCCGGAAAACCCCAGCAGCCCGATGATGCCGCACAACGCCAGGGGCAGGCGTTCCCCCAGCACGAAGGAAAAACGCCAGGTCAGCGTGTCGCTCCATATCTGCCAGATGGGGATGAACAGGTAGAAGGCTATCATGGCCACGTAGAGCCACTTGTCGCGCTCCCAGCGCCAGGTGCGCCAACGCCGGTCGACCGCGTATTCCAGGAGGAAGAGCGCCCCTGCCGCGATCATGGCCCAAAGCGGGAAAGGCCCCATGCGGAAGGGGATGGCGACTATCAAGACCCAAAGCGAGGCCACCTGGAGGTACGATACGAGCTTGCGCCAGTCCATGTGTCGAGAGGGATTTTCCATGCTCCGTTTTTTTTCGCGTGCAAAGGTAATGTTTAATATTGATACAAAAAATTGTACCTTTGCAAATGTTTATGTCGGGCAGCGGAGCGATATTGCGTCTTAGGCTGGGCCATTTCCTGTCAAGGTGGCTCCTGTTCCCGCTGTGCTACCACGTGGTGCGCTACCGGCGCGGCGTGGTGGAGGGCAACCTCTCCCTGGCCTTCCCCGAGAAAAGCCCCGCCGAGAGAAGGCGGCTGGAGAAGTCGTTCTTCCTGAACTTCACCGACATGATCATGGAGGTGCTCGCCGGGCGGCGCATCGGCGAGCGGGACATGCGGCGTTTCGTGACCATCAACCACAAGGCGGAGATGGCGGAGCGGTGCAAGCGGCACGGCGGGGGGCTGGTCATGCTGGGCCATTTCCTCAACTGGGAGTGGATGGTGGACTACGCCAACCAGTTTGCCGACTTCGGGCTGGACTGCGGCACGGTGTACAAACGCCTCTCGAACAAGTTCTTCGACCGGCTGATGCGCGAGATACGCGCCAGCCGGGGCGGCTTCCTGGTGGAGATGGACGGGCTGCTGCGCGTGATGGTTGCGCGCCGGAAGGACCCCGATGCCGCGCCCACGTTCTACGCCATGCTGTCCGACCAGCGCCCGCGCCGCAAGGCCGCCCGCTACGAGGTCACGTTCTTCAACCGCCGCGTCGGCATGCTGGCCGGCACCGAGCAGCTGGCCGTCCGCTTCCGCTATCCGGTCTATTTCATACAGATACATTGCCGCGCGCGCGGACATTACGAGCTCACGCCCGTCCTCATCTACGACCCCGAGGCCGACGCCGCGCTCCCGCCCGGGGCCGTCACGGAGCGTTTCACCCGCCTGCTGGAAGACAACATCCGCCGCGAGCCCTCCCGCTGGCTGTGGACGCACAAACGCTTCCTGGGCAGCAAACCCGTGGAGCCGGATGCCCCGGTAGCGGGTAGCGGGTAGCGAGTAGCGGGTAGCCGAAATCTGAAATCCGGAATCTGAAATCTGAAATATGGAATCAAAAATTCCGCAGTAAGGGAACCGGAAGCCCGCAGTAACGCAACCGGAAGCCCGCAGTAACGAAATCTGGAATTTGAAATCTGGAATTTGAAATCTGAAAAATCTGCGTCAATCTGCGAAATCTGCGGGAAACAGAAATTTGGAATTTGAAATCTGAAATTTGAAATCAATTATGCAGAAACCATCCATCCCGAAAGGGACGCGCGACTTCACGCCCGACGAAATGGCGAAGCGCAACTACATCTTCGACACCATCAAGAGCGTGTTCCGCCTCTACGGCTACCAGCAGATAGAAACGCCCGCCATGGAGACGCTCTCCACCCTCATGGGCAAATACGGCGACGAGGGCGACAAGCTGCTGTTCAAGGTGCTCAACTCGGGCGACTACCTGGCGGGCCTCGCCGACGACGAGCTGCTGGCCCGCAACAGCGCGCGCCTCACCAGCCGCATCAGCGAGAAGGGGCTGCGCTACGACCTCACCGTGCCATTCGCCCGCTTCGTGGTGCAGAACAGGGACAAAATCACCTTCCCCTTCCGCCGTTACCAGATACAGCCCGTGTGGCGTGCCGACCGCCCGCAGAAGGGGCGTTACCGCGAGTTCTACCAGTGCGACGTGGACGTGGTGGGCAGCGACTCGCTCGTCAACGAGCTGGAGCTTATCCAGATAGTCGACGAGGTGTACCGCCGCCTGGGCATCCGCGTGTGCCTGAAGATAAACAACCGCAAGGTGCTGTCGGGCATCGCCGAAGTCATCGGCGAGCGCGACAAGATTGTCGACATCACCGTGGCCATCGACAAGATGGACAAGATAGGCCTCGACAAGGTGAACGAGGAGCTGGCCGCCAAGGGCGTTTCGGCCGAAGCTGTCGAGAAGCTCCAGCCGATATTGCAGCTCAGCGGGTCGAACGCCGCGAAGCTGGCCGACCTGCGCCGCATCCTGGCCTCGTCCGAAACCGGCCTGAAGGGCGTCGGGGAGCTGGAGACGATTTTCTCGCTGTGCGACCGGGTGGGCATCGCCACGCCCCTGGAGCTCGACCTCACGCTGGCCCGCGGGCTGAACTACTACACCGGGGCCATTTTCGAGGTGAAAGCCCTCGACGTGCAGATAGGCAGCATTACGGGCGGGGGCCGCTACGACAACCTCACGGGCGTGTTCGGGCTCGACGGCGTGTCGGGCGTGGGCATCTCCTTCGGCGCCGACCGCATCTACGACGTGCTCAACCAGCTCGGCCTCTATCCCGCCACCTCGGCCGAGCAGACGCGCGTGCTGTTCGTGCATTTCGGCGAAGCCGAGAAGCTCTACTGCCTGCCGTGGCTCAAGGCCTTGCGGGCGCGGGGCGTGAACGCCGAGGTGTATCCCGACAGCGCGAAGATGAAGAAGCAGATGTCCTACGCCGACAGCAAGCACATCCCCTACGTGGCCATCGTGGGCGAGACGGAAATGGCCGCCGGCAAGGTCATGCTCAAGGACATGGCTACCGGCCAGCAGTCGCTCGTGGACCTCGACGAATTGTTGGCGGAAATAGCTTCCCCAACCCCCTAAAGGGGGCAGATGCGAGCGGGAAAGCCGCAAGCCAATAAGAGGAGGAAGTGAGAAATGAGAAGTAGGAGCCGCAGGCGTGTCTTTGTGATTGCCTGCGGTTTTCTTGTAGAAGTGTGGAAACGTTAAGGCGCAGAATCGCAGACAAAACGATTGCACGATTAAGCGGTTATGCGGTTTAGCGATTCTGCGATTCTGCGATTCAGCGATTGCGCGATTGTGCGATTCAGCGATTGTGCGATTGTGCGATTCAGCGATTCAGCGATTGTGCGATTCAGCGATTCTGCGATTCAGCGATTGTGCGATTGTGCGATTCAGCGATTGTGCGATTCAGCGATTGCGCGGTTTGGGGGTCTCTCTCCTCTTTTATGCTTTTTTAATATCTCTCCTTATCTTCTTGCTTTTGAGTGGATTGGTGTGCTGTTCTTATGTTGTGTGTACGCACACACGGTTGCACGGGAGCGGAATAGCCATTATATTTGCAACGGGTAAACACCAACGTGGACATGGCAGAAGATATACGGCATAACGGGGGCGTCCCCGCGTCCGGCGGCGGGGCGGTGGCGGGTGGCGCGGTGCGCATTGTCGACATCGCCCGCATGGCGGGTGTGTCGGCGGGCACGGTGGACCGCTTCATACACAACCGCGGCAAGGTGTCGGCTGAAAACCGACGCAAGATACAGGCGGTGCTCGACGAGGTGGGCTACCGCCCCAACCTGGTGGCACGCTCGCTGGCGTTGAAGAAGCATTTCCATATCGTGGCGGTTATCCCCTCGTTCGAACCCGGGCAGTATTGGGAAGCCATGGCCGGGGGCATCGACCGCGCCGCCGCCGAACTGGCCGCCTACAACGTGCGGGTGGAACGGCTCGCGTTCGACCAGTACGACCGCGCCTCGTTCGACCGTGCCGCCGCCGCGCTGCCCGGCATGGAGGCCGACGGCGTGCTCATCGCCACCCTGTTCAACAATTCGGTGACGGCCCTTTCGCGCGAGCTCGACAATCGGGGCGTGCCCTACGTCTATGTCGATTCGAACATTGAGGGCGGGGGGCAGCTGGCCTACTTCGGCACCCATTCGTACGACGGCGGACGCATCGCCGCCCGGCTGCTCACCGAGCACACCGGCGCGCGGGGCGACCTGCTCGTGGCGCGGCTGGAGCGCAAGGGGCGCAACGGCTCGCACCAGGGCGACAACCGCCGCCGGGGCTTCATGGACTACCTGCGCGAGGCGGGGCGCGCCGGGGTGGTGCGCGAGGTGGTGCTGCGCCCCGGCGATGCGGCCCACAACGACGCGGTGCTCGACGAGGCGTTGGCCCGGTATCCGGACGTGTCGGGGGCGGTCCTGTTCAACTCCACCTGCTACCTGCTGGGCGAGTACCTGCAACGGCGGGGACTGACTCACATACGGCTGGTGGGCTACGACCTCATCGCCCGCAACACTGCCCTGCTGCACGAGGGCGTGGTCACCGCGCTCATCGGCCAGCGTCCCGAGGCGCAAGGCTACGAGGCCGTGAAGGCGTTGGCCGACTATTTCATCCAGAAAAAAGTGCCCGCCCCCGTCAACCTCATGCCGATTGACATTTTGATAAAGGAGAACATCCGGTATTACAGGCCGTGACTCCAATAACTGAAGGTTGAATAACGGATTAACTGAAATATCCGCATAAATCTGCTCCATCTGCGGGAAGCGATAGAGATGAAAGTGATAAGGGGAAAATAGAAAGGCCATTCCGTGTTAATCCATTCAGTCCGTGTATTCCGTGTGCTAATTTGAAATTTGAAATCTTCAATTTGAAATAAACATGAACGAATTATTCAGCGTAAAAGACAAAGTCGTGGTGATGACCGGCGGGGCCGGCATACTGGGACGCGGCATCTCCGCCTACCTGGCGAAGGAAGGTGCCAAAATCGTGATTCTGGACCGGGACGAACAGGCCGCCGCGAAGCTGGTGGACAGCATCAAGGCCGACGGGGGCGAAGCCTGCTTCTTCCCCACCGACGTGTTGAATAAAGATGCCCTTGAACAGAACCGCACCGACATCCTGGCTACCTACGGGCGCATCGATGCCCTGCTCAACGCCGCGGGGGGCAACATGGCCGGGGCCACCATCCCGCCCGACAAGACCATTTT
>CALUML010000093.1 GCA_944321745.1 uncultured Bacteroidales bacterium | reverse complement strand
GAATACGCCCTGGTGCAAGCTCTCATGACGCGCAACGAGGAAATGCGCGTGATAGCCGTGGGCGATGATGACCAGAACATCTACGCCTTCCGCGGCTCAGACTCCGCCCACCTGTACCAACTGGCGCACATGCCCGGCAGCCACCTGGTGGAAATGACCGAAAACTACCGCAGCGCCCGCCATCCGGTGGACTTCGCCAACGGCTTTACCGCCAGCCTCGGGCAACGGATGAAGCGCACGCCCATCACCTCCATGCGCCCGGAAGACGGCTGGGTAAGCGTCACCCGCCACCAGTCGCCCCACCTGTACCTGCCGCTTGCCGAAGAAGTGACCCGCACACGGGGCACGGGCACCGCCTGCGTGCTCACCCAGACAAACGACGAAGCCACCATCCTCACCGCCCTGCTGCACCGACGGGGCATCCGCGCCAAGCTGATACAATCCATGGACGGTTTCCGCTTCGGCAACCTGGCCGAGGTGCGCTACCTGCTGAAGTACATCGCCCGCCGCGCCACCACGCCCCTCGTGCCCGACAGCCTGTGGGACGAAGCCCGGCAAGCCACCCTCACCGCCTACGCAGGAAGCCTGAGCCTGCCCTACGTGAAGCGTTGTCTCGAAGTGTTCGGGCAAACCAACAAGACCCGATACCTCAACGACTTCAAGGATTTCGTGTTCGAGTCGTCCGTGGAGGACTTCTGCGACACCGCCGGAGCCGAGGTGGTGGTATCAACCATCCACAAGGCCAAAGGGCGGGAGTTCGATGACGTGTACATGCTCATCGCCGACCGCCCCTTGAAGGACTCCTCCTTGATGCGCCAATACTACGTGGGCATCACCCGCGCCCGAAACCGCCTGTTCATCCACACCAACGGCGGCTGCTTCGACCGGCTGCCTGCCGACCGCCACATCCAGGACTCCACCGAATACGCCATGCCCGAAGAAATCGTACTGCAACTCACCCACCGGGACGTGTACCTGGACTTTTTCAAAGGAGTGAAGCACGAGGTGCTCGCCCTGCGCGGCGGCGACGCGCTACACGGCGACAACACGCAGCTATACAACCCCGCCACCCGGCAACCGGTAGCTGTGTTCTCGACCGACATGCAACGGAAACTGACCGCATGGGAAGAACGGGGCTACTCCGTGGCCTCGGCCGCCGTGCGCTTCGTGGTGGCGTGGAAGCCCAAGGACGCGCCAAAAGGTTCGCCCGAATACGCCGTAGTGCTGCCCGACCTCACCCTCTCGAAGCAGCCGTGAGCCTTCATTTGGGAAAAGAATTACATATGTAAATAGAACGAATATCGCATAATCTGCCATATTCATGAAATTTCTCGTTACTTTTGTGCAATGGAAAAATAGACAACCTATATTGCCAACCTACAAGCGGAAATATACTACTTGAAAGAGTTTAAGCAACGCCTTATCAGCGGTGTGGTAGCAGAACAAATATGTGTGGCAACGCCACAGAAAGGAGAAATGCGATGAGCATGAAAGACAAAAATATTGCCCTATTTGTTTCATTCTGCATTGAAGAATATGGGGCAGCCAAAGGGATGAGTGGAGAACAGGTTCTTGACTTGTTTTCTCAGTACGGTGTAACCGATTATCTCAGTAAGTGTTATGAGCCACTTCATACTCAAAGCCACCAATGGCTGATAGAAGAGATAGATGATTTTATTGGCATACGGAAAAATAAAAAATCATGAAGGTATATCACGGCAGTTTAGAAGTGGTGGAACACCCTATAATACTCCAGCCCAACCGCAAACTTGACTACGGTGCAGGATTCTATACCACGACCTCGGAGAAACAAGCCAAGGAATGGGTGGAAAGACGTATGCTCGAAAAGCAGGCTGAATGTGGCTATGTAAACATATATGAATTTGACGATAAGAAATTGTCGGAACTCAAAAGCCTAATCTTTTCAAAACCGAGCAAGAAATGGGTCGAGTTTGTTATGGCCAACAGAACTCTAAAAGGCTTTACACACGACTATGACATTGTATATGGCCCAGTGGCCAACGACAGGGTGTATCTCCAGTTTGGTTTGTTTGAGGCCGGTGCCATCAGCATAGAAACACTTATCCGTGAATTGAAAACTTACAAACTGGTTGACCAGTACCTATTCCACACCGATGAAGCACTGACAGCCTTGCATTTTATTGAAGCAACTAAAATTGAATAATGTTATGTTCCAGATAAATCAAAGCAATCTTCACCTGCTTCTGCCCGGAAAGGTGAGTTGGCTGGTAGAATACCTGCGCAATGATTATGGTTTCACTTTGCAAGAAAGTTTGAACCGCATATATCATTCAAAACTTTATAAGAAGCTATCGACCGAGAAAACAAAATACTGGCATTTGGGACCTGTTGACTTGTATGAAGAACTAAAAACGGAACTGTAAACAGAATAAATCGGATGAGATTACATGCCATATAAACAGATAGCGCGAACGAACGCAAATCCCTCTGCATCCATCCGCGCTATCTGCGGGAAACAAAAATCCGTTTTCTCCGTGTGTTAATCTTCCACCGCCTTGAAGCTCATGTCGAGGCTTTTGACGGAATGAGTAAGGGCACCCACGGAAATGAAGTCCACACCGCAGCGGGCGTAATCGAGCATGGTGTCGAAGGTGATGCCGCCCGATGACTCTATCTCGTATCGTCCGGCAATCATTTCCACGGCCTTGCGGGTGTCGGCGGGGGTGAAGTTGTCCAGCATGATGCGGTCCACGCCGCCGGTGCGCAACACCTGTTCTATCTCGTCGAAGTTGCGCACTTCGATTTCTATTTTCAGGTCTTTTCCCTTTTCCTTCAAGTACTGGTGCGTGCGGCGGATGGCGTTTTCGATGCCCCCGGCGAAGTCCACGTGATTGTCCTTCAGCAATATCATATCAAACAGGCCGATGCGGTGGTTCGTACCGCCACCGATGCGCACGGCCTCCTTTTCGAGCAGTCGCAAGCCCGGGGTGGTCTTGCGGGTGTCGAGCACGCGGGTGCGGGTGCCTTCCAGTGCCTTGACATACTGGCGGGTGCGGGTGGCTACGCCGCTCATGCGCTGCATGATGTTAAGCATGAGCCGTTCGGTTTGCAGCAGCGATTGCACCTTGCCTTCCACCACGAAGGCGATGTCGCCACGCTTCACCTCTGCCCCGTCCGGGATGAACACCGTCATGCGCAGCGCGGGGTCGAAGGCATGGAATATCTCGCGTGCCACGTCCACACCGGCCAGCACGCCGTCTTCCTTAATTATCAGTTGCGATTTGCCCATGGCATCCGCCGGGATGCAGGCCAGGGTAGTGTGGTCGCCGTCGCCTATGTCTTCGGCAAACCACAACGGAATGAATTGCTTGTAATCGTCCTTATTCATTGGATGGTTCTATTCTGAGTTGTTGTATGAGGTTTTGGTTCTCGTTCTTGCGCGTCAGCACGTACACCCGGTAAGTGGCGTAGTCGGTTTCCAGCGTGCCGATAATGAAGCACGACAAGTCCCGTTCCCCTTTGTGCAGCACGTTAAAGCGGTTCACCCGGTTTTTCCGGAAGAATTCGGAGAGGATGCCGTGCGACTGTTGCTTGCTGAAGATGTCGTTCTTGCTGCCCACCACCAGTTCCACGTTGTCGTTGAAGTAGGCGGACAAGCCCGATGCATCGCCTTGGCCCAGGGCGGTGGCGATGGCCGTGGGGATGTCGGGCGACTGCGCTGTGCCTGCGAGCGGGCAGACCAGCACCAGCACGAGCAGGACTGCCCAAGGGATTGTTCGTTTCATATGCGTTCGTGTTTTGTTCATGCACAAGAGATGTTTTCGCGTTCCACCTTTCTCCATGTCGTGAAAAAATGCCATATTTGCAAGGCGTAACGGGCATTCTACCAACGCAAAAGTAATGTAAAACATTGGGCGGAGCAAACTATTTGCGCATATTTTCATAAAAGCAGGGAAAAGAAACATGAAGACGAGCCTCTTGGTCGTAGGGAAAACGGTTGATAAACAGCTGGTCAAGCTGGAGGAGGAATACCAGAACCGCTTGCGGCACTACCTGACGTTTTCCATGCAAGTGGTGCCCGAGCTGAAGGGCACCAAGCATTTGCCGAAGGGGGAACAGCTGGAGCGGGAAGCCGACCTGCTGCTGCGACAGGTGGAACCCGGCGACGAAGTGGTGCTGCTGGACGAAAAAGGGCGGGAGCGCACCTCGGTAGAGTTTGCGGGCTTCCTGGAACAGAAGCTGCTGGCATCCACCCGGCGACTGGTGTTCGTCGTGGGCGGGCCGTATGGCTTTGCGGAGCGGGTGTACCAGCGTGCGAACGGGCTGATGTCGCTTTCGCGGATGACCTTTTCGCACCAGATGGTGCGCGTCATTTTCCTGGAACAGCTCTACCGGGCGATGACCATCATCCGGGGAGAGCCGTACCATCACGAGTGAGAGGGACTCCCAAAACAAGGAGGCTGCGTGAGAGCGACCAATTCCATGACATTCGCCGTCATTTCGACCGCAGGGAGAAATCTCCCAGTAACTTTTTGAGCGCTGTCGAAGGAGATTTCTCGCTTCGCTCGAAATGACGGCAACCAGGTCAAAGAATTTCCCGTCCCAGCTTACCGGGACAAACTATGTGCGCTTTTTCATTCGCGCAGCGTGGATAAGACTATGCGTATTATGTGTATCAAATGAGCGTGGCACCTGATATTCTACATCGTCCTTTGCGGCGGCTCGTGGCGGCCATGGGCGCGCTGCTGGTGGCGGGGGTGGTGTGCGGGTGGCTGTACCGCACGTCGCCCGGGCGGGTCATCGACCTGGCCGCCTTCCAGCAGCAGCTGGAGCGGAAGGAACTGACGGCCTCCCGCACCTTGCTCGACCTGCGCGAACGGATGCGGACGGCACCAGCGGACTCGCTGGTGAGCTATCCCTTTGCTGACGATGACATATCTTATTATATAATAGAAGACGGCGAACTGACTTTCTGGTCGGACAACCGACTCGACATAAGTGCCGTGGATGTGCACCGCTTCCGGGACTGGCACTTTGTGGAGCTGCCCAACGCCTATTGCGTGATACTGGCCAACGAATATGACGGGGTGACCTACGTGGCCCTGCTGGTGGTGAAGCATCATTATCCTTATGAGAACGATTTGCTGGTCAACCGCTTTGCCCGGGGCTTCGACATGGACAAGCGGGTGGGCGTGGTGCAGGGCGATGCACAGGATACGTATGCCGTGCATTGCGGGCAGGGACACTACCTGTTTTCGCTGGTAGAGCCTGCCGAGCCGGTTTATAATGAATGGTGGAGCCGGTTGAGCGGGACGGCGTATGCGTTGTGCCTCGTGCTGGCGTTGGTGGCCTATGCCCGCCTGCCGCGTTGGTGGGGCGGGCGGGGGCTGTCCGTGCGCTCGTTCCTGCTGGTGCTGGCAGGCGGTGGGAGCGTGGTAGCCGTGCTCTTGGGCTTCAGCGTGCCCGATACCTTGCTGGGCAATAGCCTGTTCAGCCCCATCCTGTACTCCGGGGGGCGGATGCTGGCCAACCCCGCCCACCTGTCGGTGCTCACGGCATTCATCGTGGCAGCATCCTGGCTGTTCTTCCGCCATGTACACACGGGGCGGTTGTCACCGGCGGGAGCGGTGGCGGTGCAGTTGGCCTATCCGGCCTGCTTCCTGCTGCTGTGTGCCGGGTTGCGCAACGTGGTGCTGCACTCGTCCATCAGACCGAGCCTGCTGGATGCGGACAATTTCTCCTGGGCAGGCCTGTGGGTGCTGCTCCTGGCAGGATTGTGGGGCATAGCGTTGGCGTGGGTGTTTTTCGGCACGCACCGCGGGCCGGCAAGCCAGGGCCGGTGGAGCCGTGCCGGGGCGACAGACGGCGCGGCGGCGATGGCCTTGGCGGCGGGCGCATGGCTGGCCGGGAACGACGGATGGTGGCTGTGGGCACTGGGCTATGTGTGCCTCACGGCAGGCTTTTACGCGGCCTGCCGCTGGCGCAAGTCGCGGCAGGGATGGCCCGTCCTGCTGCTGGGGACGGTGCTGTATGCGGCGTTCGTGACCGGGAATTTCCGGGAATTGGGCACCGGCAAGGATTTGGCGAAATACCGGGTACTGGCGCAAAACGTGTCGGTGAACGGCAATGTGGAAAACGACCGCATGGCCGACCTGCTGCTGGAGGAGCTGGACGGACGCATGGCCGCCGACCCACAGGTGGCACGCCTGGTGGCGCGGCCTGACTCGACAGACGCGCTGAAAGACTACTTGGACGAGCGTTATTTCCGGGGATTTTGGAACAACTATGACGTGCAGCCGGTGGCGGCCACAGCCTCCTCGAACTTGCTGGGCGAATACCGGGAATACATCGGGCTGACAGGAGTGCGGATAGGCCGCACGCATTTCTACCGCGTGCCTTCCATGCAGAATGCCATGACCCACGTCGGGGTGTTCCAAGGCGGACAAGCCGGAGCGGACACCGTGTATTGCTTCCTGGAGTTTTACCCGCGCAGGCAATACCGCAGCTACAGTTTCCCGGACCTGCTCATCCCCGCCTCGGCCGACCTGCACAAGCAGATGGGCGTGTCGGTAGCCAAATATGACGGCCACCGGCTGACCTATGCCTTGGGCACGGCCGGTTACCCGGCGGACGATGCCTGGATAGAAGCCCCGCCGCCCGGCAGCGACCACGTGGCGACCGTCCACGCAGGCCACCTGCACTACGTGTACCGCCCGGGCGACGGCACCTGCATCGTGGTATCCCGCCAGGAGCGCGACGGCCTGGCCGCCCACCTGCGTTTCTGGGTTTATTTATCGTTTGTCTATTTCGCCCTGGCGTGGCTCGCGGTGCGGGCGGAGCGGTATGCGTCGGGAGCGGAGCGGTTCCGCCCGGGCTTGGCGGCACGTTTCCAGTACCTGTTCATCGCCTTGCTCGTGCTGTGCTTCACGGGCGTGTTCTACTTTTCCGTGGACTTCATCCGGCGGCGTTACCACAAGGAGCAGATAGAGAACCTACGCAACAAGCGCAGCTACATCCAGCAAGCCTTGCAGAACCTGTATTATTGGAACCAAAGCCTGGACGCGGGCAACACCTCGGCCCTGAATGCCGATTTGCAGGAATTGTCCTACACGTACCAGACGGACATCCACGTGTACGACAACCGGGGCGTGCTGGTGGGCAGCTCGCAGCCGCTCCTCTTCTACCGCCACCTGGTGAGCAACCGCATGGCATCGCGACCCTACTTCTCCGCCCGCCCCGACCTGGAGCAGTACGAACACATCGGCAACCTGGACTACCTGGCGGCCTACACCGACTTCTACAACGGCGACTACTTGCAGATAGGCTACATCGCCGTGCCACAGTTCCTGAGCGAGGAGAACATGCGGGCCGAAATCAAGAACTTCTCCACCGTCATCGTGCACATTTACCTGGGCATCACGTTGCTGGCCATCCTGCTGACGATTGTGGCGGGCAGGCGCATTTCCGCCCCGCTCCACACACTCGAACGCAAGCTGCGCGAAATGCGCATCGGGCGGCGCAACGAGAAGATAGACTACCGCTACCACGACGAAATAGGCCAGCTGGTGGCACAGTACAACCGCACGGTGGACGAACTGGAGCAGAGCGTGCGGCTGCTGGCGCAGTCGGAGCGCGAGTCGGCCTGGAAGTCGATGGCGCGGCAGGTGGCCCACGAAATCAACAACCCGCTCACGCCCATGAAGCTGTCCATCCAGCAACTGCAACGCCGCAAGGACATGGCCGACGCGGGATTCGACGACTACTTCCGACACACCACGGCCATGCTGGTGGAGCAGATAGACAACCTGTCGCGCATCGCCGCCACGTTCTCGGACTTTGCCCGGATGCCCGAAGCCCGCCCCGCGCGGGTGGACGTGGCCGACACCTTGCAGCAGGCGGTGCGGCTCTTTGCCAACAACCGCGAGCAGGTGGACGTGCGCTATGCGGGCACGGAGCAGCCGGTGTACGTCATTGCCGATGCCAAACAGCTCGTCCAGGTGTTCAACAACCTGATAAAAAACGCCATCCAGTCCATTCCCCGCGACCGCCGGGGGCAGGTGACCGTGTCGCTTACCCGCGAAGGGGGGCGCGTGCTGGTGGCCGTGACCGACAACGGCAGCGGCGTGCCGCCCGATGCGCGGGACAAGCTGTTCACGCCCAACTTCACCACCAAGGCACAAGGCATGGGGCTGGGGCTGGCCATCAGCAAGAAAATCGTGGAGCAGTTTGGAGGCACTATCGCCTATGATACGCAAGTGGGCGAGGGCAGCACCTTCCGCGTGGCGTTGCCGCCGGACGTGTCGCGGTAAGCGGGAAATACAGGTTTTCCCATTCCTCAGCACAGGTTTTCCCATTCCTCAGCACAGGTTTTCCCATTTCTCAGCAGATGTTTTCCAATTCGTGAGCACAACTTCTACTGCCCACAGTTATGGGTCGTACGACCCACAATTATGGGTTATACAACTCACAGTTATGGGTTGTACGACCCATAACTGTGGGCAGTAGAAGTTGTGCTCACAATCGGGAAAACATCTCCGCACGTTTCGGGAAACATCTCCGCAGAAACAAGAAAACATGTCCCGGGAAAAACGAAACACGCTTCACCCATCTCCCGGGAAAGGAGAGTAAGATGAAGCGTTCGTTAGAGGGGATTATTTCCGTTATGACGCGGCAAAAATTCCGCAGGCACGGCGTTGGATTTCCGCAGGCACGCTGCCAAAATTCCGCAGGCAAGCAACCGGCATGGGGGATTGTCACACCAGCTCGGCCACTTGCATTTGCGCCACGCGGATGAGGTCGGCGGGCGCGGCCTTGATTTGCAGGCCGCGCTGCCCGGCACTCACGTAGATGAAGTCATACTGCCGGCACGTGGCGTGGACATAGGTGGGGAAATGCTTCTTCATGC
>CALUML010000092.1 GCA_944321745.1 uncultured Bacteroidales bacterium | reverse complement strand
GTTGATACTGCATGTTTCAGGTAACTTTGCCGGCAGTTCCCTGTTGGAGTACTCCTTGTTTGTAATTACACCGCAAAAATAGATGTATCATACAAACAAAAGAAATATATAAACATTTATTTTATATTGTTGACATATATTTAAATACAGATGTTTGTATTGTGAATAAACGCAATCATCCAAAAGGCATGACATGCAAGCAATAAGCCCACTCCCGCCAGCACCTCCGCAACAAAAGAAAGTACACGGCACACACGGAGTGGACGGAGTCGTTTTTTCGTCCTCCGGCGTTTGTATCTCGAAGAAAATCCATACTTTTGCATCTGATATGAAATAAAAAGCTCTATGGATGGCAAAGTAACTAACCAAACGGACGAACTGAGAGCATGGATAAAGAACAAGCTATAAAATTGGCGCAACGCTACAAGACGGCTGTTGCCGAACGGCTGCCGTTGAAGGCCCTTTACCTCTACGGTTCATATAGCAAAGGCAACCACACGGAGGATAGCGACATTGACATTGCCGTGGTCGTGGAGCGTTTGAGCGACAATTATTTCGAGGATACCCCGCTTTTGTGGAAACTAAAGCGCGAAATAAGCAATCTTATAGAACCCGTATTGCTTACGGAGGATGCCGACAACCCCCTTTACGCGGACATCCTCAAGACGGGGATACGCATATAAGAAGCCGTACATCCATTGTCTCCGCCGGGTCAAAGCGGACACACGACATACATTATAATAATGAAGAAGACCATCATCATCGGCCTGCTCGCCTGCCTGGGCGTGGGCGGGCTTCCGGCTCAAAACCCGCCCGTGGCCACCACGCCCGCCAGCTGCTTCGGCACGGGCAAGGAACTGTTCGACGAGGGGAAGTACGCGGCGGCAAGCCGCTACTTCGAGGCCTGCCTGCAAGCCGCCCGGCCCACGCAGGCCGGCATGGTGCAGGAAGCCGAGTATTACCTGGCCGCCACGGCTTACAAACTGGGACGCACCGACGCGGCACGGAGGCTCGAACAGTACCTGCGGCGGCATCCCTACTCGCCGTTCATCGACCAGGTGAACTTCATGCTGGGGGTGACGGCCTTCGAGGACGGACGCTACAGCCGCGCCCTCGCCCGATTCCGCCAGGTGGACGATGCCAAGCTGGACCGCCACGACCTGGCCACCTTGCAATATTGCCGGGCCTACTCCCTGATGCGCACCGACAAGTACCCGCAGGCCACCGAGGGCTTCCTCAAACTGCTGGGGCAGGACACCCGCTACAATACCTCCGCCAGTTACTATTATGCCTATTGCGAATACAGGCAAGGCCACTTCGACACGGCGTTGCCCTACTTCGTGGAACTGGAGGAAGCGGACGAATACCGCGACATCGTGTCCTACTACCTCATCCAGATATACTACCGGCAAGGCGCATACGACCAGATAACGCCCCGCGCCGAACGCCTGCTGGCCGCCGACCCGGACAATGCGAACAACGCCGAGATATACCGCATCATGGGGGAAATCGCCTATGCGGAGCAGGACTACGCCCGCACCGTGGAGATGCTGAAACGGTATGAAAGCATGTCGGCACAGGTGCTGCGCAACGACATGTACCTGCTGGGGCTGTCCTACTACCAGACGGGCGACTACCCCGATGCCATCACCTACCTGTCCAAAGTGACGGCCAAGCAGGACGAGATGGCCGAGAATGCCTACCTGCACATCGGCAATTCCTACGTGAAACTGGGCGACAAGGCCAACGCCCGCATGGCCTACGAGGCCGCCCTCGGCACGCACTTCGACCCCACCGTGCGCGAAGAGGCTCTGTACAACTACGCCCTCGCCACCTACGAGTCCGACGCAGCCTTCGGCGAATCCATCACCGCCTTCGAGCAGTTGCTCAGCGAGTTTCCCGAATCGAAACATGCCGACCAGGCCTATGACTACCTGGCCTCGGTGTACATGACCACCCAGAACTTCACGGCGGCCTACAACTCCATCCAAAAGGTAAAGCACCCCACCGAGAAGCTCATCGCCACCCGCCAATACCTGCTCAACCGCATCGGGGCGGAGGACTTCGCCCGGCAGGACTACTCCCAGGCCATCAACCGCTTCACCGAAGCGCTGGCACGCACGCCCGACAAAGGCTATGCCGCCGAAAGCCTGTACTGGCGGGCCGAATGCTACTACCGTACCGACCAGCCCGAACGCGCGCTGGCCGACCTGCGCGCCTTCTACGCCAATCCGCAGTCCAAGACCAGCCCCAACCTGAAGGCCTCGTACTACCTGGGGGGCTATTCATGGTTCGCCCTCAAGCAATACGACGAGGCGTTGCGGGCCTTTGAAACCTACGTGGCGGGCGGGCTTTCGGCCAAGGACCCCACCTACGCCGACGCCATGAACCGCATAGGCGACTGTTACTTCCACAACCGCCAGTTTGCCGAAGCCGAAAAGAACTACACCACGGCTATGGTGGCCTCGCCGCACACGGGCGACTATCCGCTGTTCCAGACGGCCTACGTCAATGGCCTGCAAAAGAAATACGCCAGCAAAATCAACGCCCTGGACAAGCTGATAGCCGACTACCCCAAGTCGCAGTATGCCGACGATGCGCTGTACGAGGCGGGACGTTCCTACCTGATGCTCAACAACGACAGCAAGGCGTTGCTGACTTTCGACCGCCTGCTGGCCGACTACCCCAACAGCACGCTGGCTCCCAAGGCCGCTTTGGAAAAGGGCATGGTGCACTTCAACCGCAACAACCTGCCGCAGGCCATCGAGTCGTTCAAGCAGGTCATCGCCCGCTACCCGGGCAGCGAGGAGGCACGCACCGCGCTCCAAAGCCTTGAAACCGCCTACATCGAGCAAAACGACGTGGAAGCATACATGGCCTACACCCGCTCGCTGGGAGGCTCCGTGCAGACGGCGGCCATGAGCCGCGAGGACTCGCTCACCTTCATCGCTGCCGAAAGGCAATACATGGGCCGCCACTACCAGGAAGCTGCCAAAGGACTGAAGTCCTACCTGGACAAGTATTGCGCCTCGGAGCATAGCGCCGCCTGCACCACCGCCCGCTATTACCTGGCCGACTGCTACTATGCTACCGGTGACAAGGATGCCGCCCTGGCCGAATATAAGCAGCTGGCCGACGTGGCAGGCAACAAGTATATGGAAACGGTCGTGATGCGGGCTGCCGAAATCACCTATGACCAGCAGGACTATGCCGCCTCGCTTACATACTTTACCCGGCTGGACGAGGTGGCCAGCGATGCCGACACCCGGGGCAAAGCCCGCCTCGGCGTGCTGCGGTGCAGCTACCTGCTGAACGACCATGCGAAGACTATCGCCATCGCCGGGGAAATCGTGGACAACCCGCACTCCTCCGATGACGTGAAGGCCGAAGCCCGCTACGACCGCGCCAAGGCTTACCTGGCGCAAGACCAACCGGCACAGGCTCTGCCGGACTTCCAGGCGGTGGGCGAAAACACCCGCACGGTGTACGGGGCGGAGGCCAAATTCCGCGTGGCGGAGATTTACCTCAACGATGGAAAGCTGAACGAGGCCGAAGCCGCCATCACCGACTTCGCCCGCAAGAACACGCCCTACCAGTACTGGCTGGCACGCAGCTTCGTGCTGCTGGCCGACATCTACGTGGCGCGCGATGACGACTTCCAGGCCAAGCAATACCTGCTCAGCCTGCAAAAGAACTATACCGCCGATGACGATGTGCAGACCATGATACGCGAACGGCTGGATGCCATCGGCCAGCGGGAACAGGAAAATGTGATCAATTAGCTACAAGCTACGAGTTACGAGTTACAAGTTACCCGCTACCCGCTACTAACTGTTAGCTACTAATAAGAGATGAAAACTTTCTTCCTCATATCAACCGCCATTCTCACGGCGGGCACGTTGCCGCTTGCCGCGCAGGCCGTGGGAGGCGACAGCATTATCAACCGCGACATTACCATCGAGCGGGAATACCGCCCGGTGATAGAGGATGCGGGCAAAATCAACACGCAGCCCCAACTGGCCGAGCCGAACGTGACGCGAATGACACCCCGCTACACGACCGACTTCAGCAAGCCGTTGCAGATGGACCGCAATATCCATTACCTGGATGCCGCCGAGTTGGAGCACCAGCGAGAGCCTGGCAAGGAAGGCTTTGCCCGCGCAGGCTTTGGCACGGGATTCAATTCGCTGGCTGACTTCGCCTACCCGCTGCTCAAGCGGCCCGACATGAAACTGGATTTCCTGCTCAACCACTACGGGCTGTTCAACCGCAAGGCGCACGCCACCACCCAAGGGGCATTGGCCTTCACCAAGAACTTCCGCGCACTCGACCTCTTTGCCGGGGTCGATGGCGGGCATGAATACTATAAATATTACGGCGACTTGTTCGGCTTCGACCACCTGGCACTCGACCGCGACGCGCTGGCCTCGCGTTTCCCCTCGCTCGTCCTGCCGCCCGCGCACAACCACTTGTGGCGCATGAACGCCCACGCCGGGCTGCACAGCACCGACCGCGATGCCCTGCGCTACGGCGTGCGGGTGGACTACGACCTGTTCAACTCCCGCCAGGGCGTTACCGAGCACGGACTGACCGTGAAGGCCAACCTCGATGGCGAGGTGGGCGGCAACCGGCTGGGCGTTGACATCCGTTCGCAAAGCCTTTTCTACAACACGATCGTGTCCGGAGCATCTTTTGACAATTACTCCCTGCTGACCGTAAACCCCTACTACACCTTCGAGCGGGAGGCATTTGACCTGCGGTTGGGACTGTCGGCCGCGTTAGCCTTCCACGACGGGGTGATGTTTGCCCCGGCACTCGATGTGCGCTTCGACTGGCGGGCCGTGCCCCGGTGGCTCGACGTATATGCCGGGATAGGCGGCGGCTACGAGGCCAACGCGCTGACCGACATCTACCGGGAAAACCCTTTCATCGCCCCCTCCGCGCAAGTGGGCAACACGTACACCCCCGTCGATGCCTGCGTAGGCTTCAAGGTGAAGCCGGTGGCCGGGCTGCTGGTGGATGCGTTCGTCAATTACCAGTACCGGGAGCAATACTTCTTTGTCAACCAGGCCGTTTTCGACGAAGGCGCGCCGTCGCCCGCTGCCGAACCGTTGCCGCCGTTCTATCCGTTCGTGTGCTACGGCAGCCTGTTCGACGTCCGCACGGAGAATGCCGGCTTGCTGCGGGTGGGCGGGCGCGTCAGCTACAATTACCACGACCGCCTCAGCATCCGCCTGAGCGGGGCGTACAACCATTGGTACATGGGCGACATGGATTATGCCTGGCACATGCCCTCGTGGGAAGCAGCCGCCCATGTCAACGCCCGCATCACCCCCAAGCTGTCGGCCTACGTCACCGCCGACCTCTCGGGCGGACGGCACGCCTTCCCCGCCGCCGTGTTGCCCGCGCAGGTGGATATCAACCTGGGCGCGTCCTACGCCTTCCTCGACTGGCTGTCGGCGTTCGTCAAGGTGAACAACCTCATCAACAGCAAGTACCAGCTATGGGCAGGCTACGAGGCGCAAGGCTTCAACGTCATGGCCGGTGCGGCGTTCAGCTTCTGACGACAGAGGCAAGGAGCAAGAGGCAAGAGGCAAGGAGCAAGTTATCTGCGGGAAATAATCTGAAATATGAAATCTGTAATTTGAAATATGAAATCTGAAACAATCAACATGGACATAGACTTTCAAAAGATGGGAGGGCTGGTGCCTGCCGTCATCCAGGACGAACTCACCGGCAAGGTGCTCATGCTGGGCTTCATGAACGAGGAAGCCCTGGCGCGGACCGAGGAAACCCGCCTGGTTACCTTCTTCAGCCGCACCCGGGGCTGCCTGTGGACCAAGGGCGAGACGAGCGGCAACGTGCTGCACGTGGTGTCCGTCGCCGCCGACTGCGACCGCGACACCCTCCTGGTCAAGGTGCGCCCCGAAGGCCCCGTGTGCCACACCGGTGCCGACACCTGCTGGGGAGAGAAGAACGAGGCCGACTACACCTTCCTGCACTACCTGCAGGATTTCATCCGGCGGCGCCACGAGGAGATGCCCGAGGGGTCGTACACCACCTCGCTCTTCCGCAAGGGGGTGAACCGCATGGCCCAGAAGGTGGGCGAGGAGGCCGTTGAGACCGTCATCGAGGCAACCAACGGCACCGACGAGGGCTTCATCTACGAAGCGTCCGACCTCATGTACCACCTCATCGTGCTCCTCACCTCCAAAGGCTACTCCATCGACGACATCGCCCGCGAACTCAAACGCCGGCACAAGGGATAGGATTTAGTGATTAGTGATTAACGGTTAGTGATTAGTGCTGCGCTGCAATGGCAGACTAACCGTTAATCACTAATCACTAACCGTTAATCGTTAATCACTAACCACCAACCGTTATCATCGTGCAGACATTGATAGAATACGACGGCGTGGACATCTGCCAGCAGGAACTCATCATCCTGCGCGACATCCACCTGCAAGTGCACGGCGGGGAGTTCATCTTCCTGCTGGGCAAAGTGGGCAGCGGGAAGAGTTCGCTGCTCAAGTCCTTCTACCGCGAGGCGGCCGTCACGGCGGGCACGGCGCGCGTGTTCGGCTACGACCTCCGCCGGATGCGCCGCCGCGACGTCCCCTACCTCAGGCGCAAGTTCGGCATCGTCTTCCAGGACTTCCGCCTGCTCATCGACCGCACCGTGAACGACAACCTCGAGTTCGTCCTCCGCGCCACCGGCTGGCGCGACAAGGAAGCCATCCGCACCCAGATAGACAACGTCCTGCGCCAGGTGGGCATGGCCACCAAGGGCTACAAGATGCCCCACCAGCTCTCCGGCGGCGAGCAGCAGCGCATCGTCATCGCCCGCGCCCTGCTCAACTCCCCCGAGGTCATCCTGGCCGACGAGCCCACCGGCAACCTCGACCCCGACACCGCCAGCGGGCTGGTCGACCTCCTCTACCAAATCAGCCGGGCCGGCACCACCGTCGTCATGGCCACGCACAACCTCGCCTTGCCCGGCAAGTACCCCGGACGCATCATCCGCTGCGAAGCCGAGCACCTCACCGAAATCACCACCACCGCCTACGGGCAGGAGTGAGGGGTGAGAGGCGAGGGGTGAGAGGCAGGAAAACAACCGGTGCGCACCGCCGCCGAAACCGATGCGCATCACTTGGCAAAATGATGCGCATCTTTCGGGCAAAATGATGCGCATCTTTTGGGCAAATGATACGCATCACTTACCCCAAGTGATGCGTACCATTTTGGCAACTGATGCGCATCACTTCCGGGCACCCCTCCCGGCCGTTTGTTTTGACAGATGATAACCGGGCCGTCATTCGCTCCTAATTTTCTATTTTACAGATAACAACCGGGCTGTCACACGCCCTAATCATCCATTTCAATACATCAGAACCATGCTATCGTTAGAACCGCAATCCCTGTGGCGTTATTTCCACGAGATAACCCGCATCCCCCGCCCGTCGAAGCACGAAGGGCAGATAAGGGCCTACCTGCAAGCCTTCGGCCGTGAACACCAACTGCCCACCAGGACCGACGCCGCCGGCAACGTGCTCATCTGCAAACCCGCCTCGCCGGGGCGCGCGCACCACCCCGCCGTCGTGCTCCAAGCCCACATGGACATGGTGTGCGAGAAGCGCGGCGACGTGGCGTTCGACTTCGCACGCGACCCCATACATTATTATATAGACGGCGACTGGGTCAAGGCACGGGGCACCACCCTCGGCGCCGACAACGGCATCGGCATGGCCATGATGCTCGCCCTGCTCGCCGCCGACGACCTGCCGCACCCGCCGTTGGAATGCCTCTTCACCGTCGACGAGGAGACGGGGCTCACCGGCGCGTCGGCCCTGCAGGAGGGCTTCATCACCGGACGCACCCTCGTCAACCTCGACTCGGAGGACGACGGCGAGATATTCGTCGGCTGCGCCGGGGGCATCGACACCGTGGCGCGCCTCCCCTACCGCCCCGAACCGATGCCCGGGGGATATTTCCCCTTCCGCGTCGCCGTCGGCGGCCTGCGGGGCGGCCACTCGGGCGACGACATCGACAAGGGCCGTGCCAATGCCAACAAGCTGCTCGCCCGCTTCCTGTGGCGGCTTGGCCGGGACACCGACCTGCGCCTCTCCGCATTCGACGGCGGCAACCTGCGCAACGCCATCCCCCGCGAAGCCGGGGCCACGGGCTGCCTGCCCGCGGCGGACAAGGAACGGATGCGCGTGCTCTTCAACCTCTTCGCCCACGAGGTGGAGGTGGAGACCCGCGCCACCGAGCCCGACCTGCGCCTGGAGCTGGAGTCGCACGATGCCCCCGCCGAGGTCATGGACAAGCGGTCGTCCGCCAACCTGGTCGCCGCCCTCCACGCCTGCCCCCACGGCGTGATGGCCATGAGCCAGGACATGCCGGGGCTGGTGGAAACGTCCACCAACCTGGCCTCCGTCAAGATGCGGGAAGGGCACGTGGTCGAGGTATGCACCAGCCAGCGCAGCTCGGTGGAGTCGGCCAAGCACGATGTGGCCTCGCAGGTGGAGGCCGTGTTCGCCCTGGCGGGCGCGTCGGTGACCCACGGCGAGGGCTACCCCGGCTGGAAGCCCGACCTGGACTCCGCCATCCTGAAGGTGGCCGAGGACAGCTACCGCCACCTGTTCGGCACGCAGCCCAAGGTGCGCGCCATCCACGCCGGGCTGGAGTGCGGGCTCTTCCTCGAGAAGTACCCCTACCTCGACATGGTGTCCATCGGCCCGGCCATGCGCGGCGTGCACTCGCCCGACGAGCGGTTGAGCATCCCCTCCACCCAGCGGTGCTGGCGGTGGCTGTGCGAGGTGCTGGCCCGGCTGTGAGCGTGACGGGCAGGGGGGACATGGACATTTATGGTTGCCGTCATTTCGACCGCAGGGAGAAATCT
>CALUML010000091.1 GCA_944321745.1 uncultured Bacteroidales bacterium | reverse complement strand
CTATCTTTGCTCCCTCATTGTAAAATCCTATATTAAACAAAACACCTATGGACACGATTTTATTTTTAGGCAACATCGGCGCACCCGAAATCATCATCATCGCGCTTATCGTGCTGCTGATATTCGGCGGCAAGAAAATTCCCGAACTGATGAAAGGCCTGGGCAAAGGCGTGAAAAGTTTCAAGGACGGAATAAACGACAAGGACGACGACACCGCCGACAACAAGGAAGAGGAAAACAAGGAAATCGGCAAGTAACTACCATCATCATATGGGTGAAAAGGAAATGACTTTTTGGGACCACCTCGAAGAGTTGCGGTGGGTGCTGTTCCGCGTGGCAGGGGCGTTGCTGCTGTTCATGGTCGCATCGTTCAGCCTCATGCCCTACCTGTTCGACCACTTCGTGCTCGGCCCCACCAGTTCCGACTTCTTCCTCTACCGCTGGTTCTGCCACGTGAGCGGGCGGTTGCCCTTTTTGCCCGACTTCTGCAACGACAGCTACCACGTAGACATCATTAATATTAATGTAGCCTCGCAATTCCTTACCCATATAACCACATCGTTCTGGTTTGCCTTCGTGCTGTCGTTCCCTTACCTCATCTTCGAAGTGTGGCGTTTTGTCAGCCCCGCGTTGTATCAGAACGAGAAACGAAGCGTGGGGCTGGCCTTCACGGCGGGGACGTTCATGTTCTTTCTGGGATGCGCCGTGGGCTACACGGTGGTGTTCCCGCTCACGTTCCGCTTCCTCACCGAATACCAGCTGAGCGACTCCATTGCCAACCAAATATCGCTCAACTCCTACATGGGCAACTTCCTGATGATGATATTCATCATGGGCGTAGTGTTCGAACTGCCGCTGCTGGCGTGGCTGCTTTCCAAGATGGGGCTGGTGACCAAATCGTTCTTCCGCAAATACCGCAAATATGCCGTGGTGCTGTTGCTGGTGCTGGCAGCCGTTATTACCCCCTCGGGCGACCCGTTCACCCTCACGGTAGTGTTCCTGCCCCTGTACCTGCTGTACGAACTGAGCATCCTGTTCGTCAAGGAAGGGGAAAAGGAAGAGGAAAATGCGGATGTTGAAAGTTAGCAATTCAATCCTTCACTTATTCGCAATCGAGTATGAAAGCACAATATTTTATTCTGACGAGCCTAATCGTACTGGCAGGCTTTGCTTCCTGCCAACCGGGAAGCGAAAATGAAGAACCGCAGCCCCAATCCCCACCAAGCATCGTGGGCACATGGACCTATCGCGACGTGACATGCGAGGTGGAGGCCGCCGACTCCTTGACGGTCAACCTGGCAAAGGGCATGTTCACCTTAGTGAAACTGTCGATAGACAGCGGCTCGGTGGAGTTTGAGGACAACGGCCTCTACCACCTCTACCTCTCGGCTTCCGCCTTGGGAGAAGCCAACCCGCTCAACCACACCGACACCTACACCTACACGTATGAAGACGGCCTACTGGAACTCGGCGGAGTGGAAACCCCTTGCACCCTCACCGACACACTGCTCACGCTGCTCTGCCCGCTGACGGAAATGGCGGGCGACCTCGGACTACCCGTGGACATGAGCGGCATCGACCGCATGGACATCTCACTGCTGCTCGACCGACAGCCTTGAAGCTGTTTGTACGCAAAGACGCTAAGATTTTTCCTTTTCGCGTCTTTCCGTCTTAGCGTACAAAAAAACTATCCACGCGCCTTTCTGTCTTAGCGCACTAACCCACCCCATGCTTCATTATTTCAACCCGGGACATGAGGCGGCCGTACTCAACGCATCGCCCTACTACATACCACCCGCCAACGTGCGGCAGCTGCAATGGGATTTGGCCTTCTTGCCCGCCTGGTACGCCGAACCGGGCGACCAGGTGCTGCTGCCCGCCCCGCTCGATGCCGACTATGCCCTCCTGCTGCAACGGCACTTCCCCACCCTTCCCCGCCCCGTGACCGATGCCGAAATGACGGATGACACAGCCTCCCCCTGGGGCATCTCGCCACAAGCCCTCCACCACCTTGAAGGGATTGCCTGCCGACAAAAGGTGACCCTGCGGTTGCCTGCCTGGCACGATGCCTACCGATACCTCAACAGCCGTGCCGCTGCCCGCGACTGCCTGTCCACACTGCTGGAAGCATTGCCCGACATCGACCCCGCATTGCTGCCCCGTCCCTGCGGGCGGGAGGATGAGGTGAGGGCCATAATCCACCACTCGGCCCATGTCTGGCTGGCCAAAGCTCCCTACTCCTCGTCCGGACGGGGGCTGCTGTGGCTGCCCCGGCACGACTTGCCGGAAAAGACCCGCGACGTACTGCGGGGCATGTTGCGCAAGCAAGGCCGCGTGTACGTAGAGCGGGTGTTGGACAAGGTGGCCGACTTTTCCATGCAGTTTGCGTGCGACGGAGCAGGTCGCACTTCTTTTATCGGTTATTCGCACTTCACCACCAACGACCGGGGAGCTTATACCGGCCACTTCCTCCACAGCCACGAACGCATCGTTAACTATCTGGCTTCCTACGTCGGTCGGGAACTTTTGGAAGACGTGCAACGGCATCTTGTCACCTTTTTCAACAAGTGCGCCTCGTTTTATCCCGGCCCCGTGGGGGTGGACATGCTGGTGTATCGCGACAATGGGCGGTATCGTCTGCATCCTTGCTTGGAAATCAACCTGCGCCACAGCATGGGTTACTTGGCCCTCATGCTACAACACCGCCACCTCGCCCCGCAAGCCGAGGGCATGTTTGCCCTCGACTACCACGCCACCCCAGGCGAAGCCCTCCAGGCACACCGCCACCTGGCTGCCACCTACCCGCCCCGCATCGAGGACGGACGCATCGCCAGCGGTTACCTGCCCCTCTGCCCCGTACTGCCGCACACGAAATACCAAGCCTATGTGCTGGTTCATGCAGCAAAAGAGTGACCAGCCGGGAGGATTGATATTCAGTCTAGAAATCATCCAACCTCTCCCCCATGCGGCAGCCTCCCGATGATAGGCAAAAGGGTACAAGGGACTTGGTAAAAGGGGTACAGGGGACTTAGGCAAAAGGTCCCCCTCTTTGTGCAAGCGGTAAAGCCCCCTTTAGGGGGTTGGGGGTTCACTCATTCCCGATTGAATCGGGACAAGTTTCCGGAAGGACTTTGGGCATGTGAAGACAAGTAAGTTGCTGACATACAATAAATCAATCGACCCGTTCGGATATTTCGAACGGGCCGATTGATTTCTTATATCAAAGGCCTACCTGCTTATTTCAACAACGCTTTCACCTTGTCGGATATGGCGCGGCCGTCGGCCTTGCCTGCCAGTTGCTTGGTGGCGGTGCCCATGACCTTGCCCATGTCCTGCGGGCCGGTGGCTCCCACCTGGGCGATGATGGCGCGGAGGACGGTTTCCAGTTCGGCATCGGTCATGGGGGCAGGCAGATAACGTTCAATGACGGCAGCCTCTGCCAGCTCGCCTTCGGCCAGGTCGGGACGGTTCTGCTCGGTGTATATCTGTGCCGACTCCTTGCGCTGCTTGAGCATCTTTTGCAACACCTTGAGTGCTTGGTCATCGTGCAACGTGCCGTCGCCGCCTTTGGCGGTCTTGGCTTCGAGGAATTCTTTTTTGATGCCACGCAAGGCTTCGAGCGTCACTTTGTCGCGTGCCAGCATGGCGGACTTGATGTCTTGGTTGATTTGTTCGAATAACGTTTCCATATTGTCGAGTTTGTGGTTAGTAGCGGGGAGCGGGGAGCGAGTAGCGGGAGTTGTCAACAGCCCGGCTCACTATCAATTATCAACTTTCAATTACCATCTGTTACCATCTGCGGCGGATGATTTGGAGGAAGTGTTCCACGATTTCATCCTCGGCGTTCCATGAGAATTTGGCTTGCAGATACTTCATGGCCTCGTCGAGGCTTCCCATCTGGTTGAGCTTGGCTATGGTCTTGTGCATCAGTTCGCCGTTGCCCGCAAACAATTCGCGCTGGAAGCGGAATTGGTCGCCTATGCTGATGGCCTGGCGGATATCATCCACCTTCTTCATGGAGTGCGCGTCTGCAATGGTGTTGTCCGTGTGGGGAGCGGCAGGCGGTTGTACGGGCGAGGAGGTCTCCTCACTCGTAACTGCCTCCTCAAGGACTTCTTCCTCGCTCGTAGCTTGCAGTTCGTGGTTCGCGGCTTCTTCGTCATCCCGGCCATCGGGAGAGATTTCCACATCAGGTTCTGTGTCTTGTTGGAAATTGGTCATATCGTTCGAAATGACAGGAGACGCAGCCGTATCTTCATTATTTATAGCTTGTGGCTCGTAGTTCGCAGCTTCTTCGTCATTTTGACCCTCGGGAGAAAGCCCTGCATCGGGTTCTATATCTTGTGGGAAACTGTTCGTTTCGTTCGAGATGACGGGAGGCGTAGCTGCATCCTCGCTCGTAACTCGTGGCTCGTAGCCCGCAGCTTCTTCGTCATTCCGACCATCGGAAGAAATCCCGGCATCGGGTTCTATATCTTGTGGGAAACTGTTCGTTTCGTTCGAAATGACGGGAGGCGTAGCTGCATCCTCGCTCGTAACTCGTGGCTCGTAGCTTGTGACTTCTTCCAACTGCCCCAAGTACTCCAGCACATCCTCAGCCTTGCGACGGGCAAGGCGCAGTATGGGGGCGGGGTATTCGGTCATCTCCATGAAGCCGTCGGTCATCATGGCCAGTTCCTCGATGCTCTTCTGCAACAGGGTCACTATCAACGTTCTTTCCATCTTTTATCAATAGTATCTTATATATTCGTTTATATTTTACTACATTTGCCTGTCCTTTGAGGCGCGGATTGAAATGCGGCGTAAAGTTACAACAATAGATAGAGAAACGACGCATAGACGCAACCTATTAGCAGAAAATTAACATGATTTATTCCGAGCAGAACCACCCCGCGCAGCAACGGCGGGGCGGCATCGAGGTGATATGCGGTTCCATGTTTTCGGGCAAGACGGAGGAATTGATACGCCGCCTGCGCAGGGCGCAGTTTGCCCGGCAGCGGGTGGAAATATTCAAGCCGAAGGTGGACACGCGCTATTCGGAAGACGAGGTAGTATCGCACGACCGCACGTCGATACGCTCCACACCGGTGGACTCGTCGGGCAGCATCCTGCTGCTCACGGGCGATGTGGACGTGGTGGGCATCGACGAGGCGCAGTTTTTCGACGACGGGCTGCCCGAAGTGTGCACGCAACTGGCCAACCAGGGCATACGGGTCATCGTGGCGGGGCTGGACATGGACTTCCGGGGCGTGCCGTTCGGCCCCATGCCGGCCCTGTGCGCTATTGCCGAAGACGTGTACAAGGTGCACGCCATCTGCGTGCGCTGCGGCGGGCTGGCCTACGTGTCGCACCGCCTGGTGGACGACAACAAGCAGGTGCTGCTGGGTGAGGTGGGCGAATACGAACCCATCTGCCGGGAATGCTATAACGAGTTGACAAGTAAACGAGTAGACAAGTAAACAAGTAAACAAGTAGACAAGTAAACAAGTAAACAAGTAAACAAGTAGACAAGTAGACAAGTAGACAAGTAGACAAGTAGACAAGTAGACAAGTAGACAAGTAGACAAGTAGACAAGTAAACAAGTAGACAAGACTACCCGCTACTAACTACTAACTACTAACTACTAACTACTAACTGCTAACTGCTAACTGCTAACTGCTAACTGCTAACTGCTAACTGCTAACTCCATATGAATCCAAAACCTTACACCTTTGACCGCGTGGTGCGCATGTTGATTGGACTGGCGGTCATCGTGGCGTTGGCCTGGCTGGTGGGCAAGCTGAGCACCGTGCTGCTGCCCTTTGCCATAGGCTGGCTGCTGGCCTACCTGTTTTACCCGGTGGTGCAATTCTTCCAGGACAAGCTGAAGATACGCAGCCGGGCGTTGGCCATCCTGTGCACCATCGTGCTGTTGCTCATGGTGGTGGGCGGCGTGGTAGGCTTCCTGGTGCCGCTCATCGGGCGCGAAGTGGACAAGTTCTCGCAACTCATCACGCTGTACACGCACAACTTCAACCTGAACGACTTCCTGCCGGTGGCATGGCAGGAATGGCTGCGCGATTTCTTCGCCCAACTGGACCTGCGTACCTTGCTGGACGACCCAAGCGCGAAAGCCCTTGTCAAGAACCTGGCACCCAAACTGTGGAACGTGGTGAACAGCTCGCTCAGCTTCGTGCTGGGCGCGGTGGCGTTCGTCATCGTGTTCCTGTACTTCATCTTCATCCTGCTCGACTACGAGAAGATGAACGCGGGCTTCATCGCGGCCATCCCGCAGAAGTACCGCCCGCTGGTGGTAGAGATTACCACCGACATCAAGAACGGCATGAACAAGTACTTCCGCGGGCAGGCACTCATCGCCCTCATCGACGGCATCCTGTTTGCCATCGGTTTCTACATCGTGGGGCTGCCCCTCGGCGTGGTGCTGGGGCTGCTCATGGGAGTATTGAACCTCATCCCCTACATGCAGGCCCTGGGCTACATCCCCGCCCTGCTGCTGGGGCTGCTGCAAACTGCCGAAACGGGCACGAGCTACTGGAAAATCCTGTTGGGCATCCTCATCGTGATACTGGCCGTGCAATTGCTTGAACAGATGTTCCTCACACCCAAAATCATGGGCAAGGCCACGGGGCTGAACCCCGCCCTCATCCTGCTGTCGCTCTCGGTGTGGGGCGCGTTGCTGGGGCTGTTGGGCATGATCATCGCCCTGCCCGTCACCACGCTCATCATCTCCTACTACCGGCGGTTCGTGCTGCGGGAGGACACTCCCCAACCCGCTGACCACCCCCAACCCCCTGAAGGGGGCTTCCCGCCATCCGACGTGCAACCTTGATTTAACCGCAGAGAGTTTAACCGCAGAGTTTTTTAACCGCAAAGAGCGCAAAGGGCGCAAAGGATTGCGCAACTGGATAGAACATCGGGACAATGGATGCCCGCCACTTACAAGACGGGAGACTATGTGTGCTCCCCGGAGACGGGGTACGCCCCGTCTCTACGACCGTGCCCGGGGCGACAAACTTCCTATTGTACCTATTGTGGTTTAGAGACTTTAACCGCAAAGATTTTAACCGCAGAGAGCGCAGAGAGCGCAGAGAGCGCAAAGAACGCAAAGGATGAATCCTGTCATTTGATTTTCAGGTCGGGGATGAGCGGTGTTACATCGACCAGTTCCAGTTGCTGCACCATCTCCAGCGTGCCCTGCTTGTACTTCTGGAAGTGGGGCGTTTGCAGGTGGCTTTCGTAGGCGGCGCGGTCGGCGTAGATTTCGAGGATGGTCACGCGGTGCAGAGCATCCTTTTCGGCCGTGGCATAGAGCGTCAGCACGCCCGGCTCCAGGCGCATCGAGGCCTTGATTTCCTCTTTCAGGCAGGCGTTGTAGGCATCCAGCTGCGCCGGGTCAACGGTTATTTTGGAGAGGCGCACCAGCTGGCCGGCGGCGGGCTTGGCGTATTCCTGTTTAATAATGCGCAACGCTTTGATAGCGGCAGGGAAACCGATGTAGGGCAGGCATTGGATGACGGCAGCCGTTAGCACTTCCGGCGTATTGCCCGCCTTCATGTTGCCGTGGTAGTGCGACTGGAGCTGACTTTCGGCTTCCAGTGCCGTGAGTACACAATAGCCCAATAATTCGCGTGTCTGCAAATCTAACGCACCACGGCTGTAGATTTCGCCGAAAAAATAGTCGGTCAAGAACTTCTCCACTTCTTTGCCCATGTCACCCGGAATGCCGGCCATCGCGCCGGATATGCCACCCGGATAAAGCGTATCCTGTATCGCCTTGCCAGCCTCGTGGCGCGTGTCGTCCGTTACCGTGCCTTGTGCTTTCAAAGGCAGACTGATTCCCCGCTCCTTAAACACTTCATTAACTGTACCCACAGCGTTCAGCATCTTGGGAAAGCCGATGAACGGAGCAGTGAGGTACATGACCTCGCGCAGTTCTTCGGGCGTAACCCCCACGTTGAGTGCCGCGCCTGCGTGAGCTTTCAGTTGCGGAAGGGTCTGCATCGTGGCGAGGGTAATGCAAGTAATCATTTCGCGTTGCTTCAAGGTCAAGTCGCCCGTGGCGAACACTTCGCCGAATATGAACTTCTGGAGGATGTCCATCATCTCCGGGTCGTTGCCTTGCCCGGTGAGGGCTTCGCCGCCGAACAGGGTGCGGTAGTTCTCCTTACACATTTCCGCCCTGTCCGCATTTTCTGTTGTCTGCGCCATCGTCGGCAAACACGCTGCCAGCCCAATGGCCACTATTCCAAATGCTTTTTTCATTTTTTTAAGATAAGAAATTGGACAATATGAATAAAATTTTAAATAAAGTCTTCGTTCTTGCCATAGCTATACACCCCGGCGGTGTCGAAGAATGTCACGCCCAAGTCCACCGCCCGGCGGATGGTCTCTATCGCATCCTTGCGGTCGGGGTATGGTGGATAACTTTGCGTGAAGCCCATGCAGCCCAGGCCTACAGCGGAAACCGTCAGCCCGTCTTTTCCTAATGTTCTTGTTTTCATTATAGTTTATGTTGATAAATTTCGAATATCCGCAATCCGCCCGTGGCGGGTCCGCTGCGCCGTCCGATAGTCCTTTCAGGATTTCTATTTCGTTTTGCTCCAAACGTATGGAAGCCTCGCTCCCGGAGGACGATGCCCCGGCAAGGAAATGGCGCAAGAGCTGTTGTGGCGTGACGTGGTGGCGGTCTGCGATGAAACAAACCGCTTCGTCCGCGCATAACGCTTCCGGAAAATCCGACTGTCGTTTCATTGTTTTTTTATTTGATGCAAAGTTACGCCGGAAAAGGGGCGGGACATGTAACCATAAGTCGGCAAAGCGTACCATTTTCACAGAATTTGCCATTTGCTTGAAACATTGCCGGTGGAATACTTTATCTTTGTAACATCTAAACGTGAAGAAAGATGAGCAAGATATTGAAAGTAAGGGATGTCGCCGATTACAGCCGTTACCTCGGCTGTGCCGACCAGCATCCGTTGGTTTGCGTCATCGACTACGCGGAAGTGTCGCCCATACGCCACAGCTTGAACAATTACAGCGTGTACGGCATATTTTTCCATGACGAG
>CALUML010000090.1 GCA_944321745.1 uncultured Bacteroidales bacterium | reverse complement strand
TATTCCACACTTTGATGTTGAAACTTTATGCAAATGTATAACGATTAAATAATATACAATGACCGATTTGGGTTAAAGATTGTCCACGGGTTGCCAATGACTTCATCCCTCCACCCCTCTCCCCGGGAGGCTGTGTAAAAACCACGAAACAAACCCGCCGTCATTTCGACCGTAGGGAGAAATCCCCTTCTACAACGTTCCCCAAAGCCGCTGTGAGATTTCTCCCTGCGCTCGAAATGACGAGGATGACATGAAAATGACACTTTTCACACAGCCTCCCGGGGGAGAGGGGGATGGTTAGTTGTGCACGCCCTAACGTAGGGCGTTGCCCTACGCTGAAGGCTACAAGGCCGTTGGCCTTGGACGTACCGCCCATGTTCATTAGACAATGATATAAAGAAGATACGGATGGCTATCGATTGTATATCCATCCGTGATAATCCGTTAAATCCGCAAAATCCGTGTTCGTTCTTATTTTGATGCATCTTCGCGGGGGGTGAGGCGTTCGTTCCCCCACCTCAGAACGCCACGCCAACCTGTGCCGTGAGCTGGTGCGCGTGGTTGCCATCGGTGTAGCGGGCGTAGGCGTAACGGGCGGCCAGGTAGAGGCTGCACCGGGGGCGGAGGGCGAAGTCGGCCCGTAGGGATGCCCCGGCATCGCCCCGGCTGGCGGATAGGGTGGCGAAGTTGTTATGCAGGGCTTCCAGACCCGCACCTTGCGCCCCAGCTTCCAGCGCGAGGACGGGATGCAGCGAGGCCGACCACCCCCCTGCCGCCCGGGCGGTGAGCAGGATGCGGTGCCACCGCTTGCTGCCTTGCAGGGTGAGGTGTGCCCCGGCGTGGTCGGATTGCAGGTGGCGGGATGGCGAGGCATAGGTCTCGGTTTGCCGGTGGAACGACAGGCGGGGATGCACCGCCCAAGCCCAGCCTCCCCGTGCCTCGCGCTCGTAGTAGCCTGTGAGCGAGCTGGCCACCTCCCGGCGGGCGTATTGGCGGGCGGAGGCAATAAGCGGGTAGATGTTGTTGGCGGGCGTGCCGAAGAGGTTTTCCGTGCCTGCCCGGTGCAGCAGGGCGGCATCGGCCCGCATGCCCCACGAGCGGTTGTCGCGGTGGCGGGTGTAGCCTGCCTCAGCCTGCCAGGTGTGCTCCACCACCCCGGCCATGGGCAGCTCGTTGAGCGAGGAGATGATTTTTTCGAATGAAAAACGCTCCCATGCCAGGCTGGCCGACCATCCGCTGCCGCCTCGTGGCAGCAGGTCGAGGCTTGCCCCCAGCGTATATCCTTTGTAATAGGTTTCCTTGCGTTCGCCCCGGAAGCGGTAATAGTCCATGCCCAGGCCGGTGAAGTGGTACAGGGCGGGCGAGCCTTGTTCGTTGTAGAATTTGATGTTGTTCTCCTGTTTGTACTTGGATGCGCGGACGGACAGCCCCGGGCGGTAACGCGTCCACCCGTCCCATGCCGTGCCGAGGGAGGCTTGCAGCCGGGCGGCGATGTTGTGGGGGCGGGGGTCCACCTGCCGGTAGGCCAGCGTGGCGCGGTAGGCGGCTTCCGCTCCCCACACGATGCGCCCTGCCCGCCCGGCATATCCTCCTTGGAACCGGTATTGCTCCGTGCGCAGGTCGCCTCCCACGCTGTCGCCCATGACGTAGGGGTGGAGCAGGTCGTAGTCCGAGGTCTCGTTCCATTTCAGGTTGGTGTATGTGCCGTTGCGGTAACCGGCCTCCCCCCATAGGCTGCCCTCCGGGCGGTTGGCGAACGACTGCACGTCCACCGTGGCCAGGCGGTGGCCGTCGCCTTGTTGCATCACGGCGGGTCGGCTTTCGCGGTGCAGGTCGGCACCGGCTTCCACCTCGGTGAGCGAACGGGCGTGCCGCCGCCATTGCATGGCCGGGTTGGCATAGGGCAGGTGGTGGAAACCTGCCCGCAAGGTGCTGTACTCGTCCACCCGTTCCAGCACGGGCACACTGTCGCGCCCGTCGGCATGGAGGGGCATTGCGGCAGCGAGGCAGCAGGCCAGGAGTATGTTCGTAAGCAGTTTCATAAGGGTGTTCGTGTTGTGTGTGGGGGGACACAGAGTACATATAGTATATATGGCGTTTGTGCCTTGGAAAGAAGCCCACATAGCTTGTCCCGGCACGCTGCGCCGGGATAGGGTGATGCTTCGTCAGCCACATGGCCCCATCTGTGTGTTGAAATAAGGAAGAACACGGAATACACGGAGTAGACGGATAACCACGGATGAAGATACCGATGATAGCCCATGATAGGTTCAAACTGGAATATCTGTGTAAATCCGTATCTTCCGTGTACTAAATTTTATTTTGATACGTCTTCTCTGTGTCCCCTGTGTCCGCAGCCTCCATCGGCAGCACGCCGTCCCACGTGCGGGTGGTGGCCTTTGTGCCTTGCGCGTCGATGGCCGTGCCCTGCTCCTCGACCACGGAGGGGATGCATTCGGTGTTGAAGTCCTCGGTGGAGTTGTCCATGTCCTGCAGGATGCACCGTCCGTCCTCGAAGCCAGCCACCTTGCGGCGCACGCTCTTGAAGTAGCGCGTCTTGTCGTGGTCGATGGTGCCGCAGTGCGTCCATCCGGCATCCACGCTGGCAGGCAGCACGTCCCACACCCGCGCGGCCTCCACGCTGCAATTCACGCCGTCCACAATCCAGGCGTTGGGTATCTTGTAGGCCGACTGCTGCATGTGGAACGTGCCCGCCGGCAGGTATTGCGTGTATTCATACGTATAATAATAGTCGCGCAGGTAGGTTTCCTTGTCCTCGGGGATGCGTGCCAGGGCATACGAGCAGAAGCCCCGGTTGTGCAGCACCCAGAAACTGAGGGTGTAGCAATACCATTTGTCCATGTCGGGCACGGTGGGGCTGTTGATGTCCATGTTGGAGGGGCTGGTGGAGATGTCGTACCACTCGAAGTCGGCCCCGCTCAGGTCGAATGAGTTGGGATTGGCGTTGCGGTGGTCGATGCCCGTGTCGCAGATGAGCAGGCTGCCGCCGGGCGGCACGGGGTGGTCGGTGCCGCTGCCGGGGATGACGTACACGGCCCACACGGTGAAGGTGTCGCGGCGGATGTCGGGCGTGTAGTCGAAATACAGGGTGGACTTGAAGCGCGACTCGCACAGGGCCAGCCCGTCGGCATAGAGCACGTGGTCGGTGTTGTTGTATATCTTGACGTACGAGTCGCCGTAGTACTGCGAGCCGGAGGGGCGCAGCGTGCCGGTGAAGAAGATTTCCTGGATGACGAAGTCGTCGTTCGCCCCCGTGAGGAAGGTCTCGATGGTGAGTGTCACGGGCTGGTCGCCGGTGATTTCCACCGCTTCCAGCTTGCCGGTGAGGCGGCCGTTGCGGCTCACGGTTTCGGGCTGCTGGGTGTGCGCGTCGCCCGCCTCGCCTTCCTCAGGCTGGCTGGTTGCCCCCTCGGAGGTGGTGCGGTAGGTGATGGTGGCGGTGTACACGCAGTTGTACAACCCTTGGGGCAGGGAGAAACGTTCGCGCACGGGTGCGGTTGTCTCCTCGCCCGTGGTGGCGTTGGTGAATACGAGGCTTTCTTCCACCACTTCTACGCTTTCGAGTTGGTCGGGGTATTGGATGGTGACTCCCGTGCTGGTTTGCAACACGCCCGTGGGCTGTTCGCACGAATGCAGGCACGCCACGCAAAGGGCGGCCAAGATGAGTTTGTTCGGTTTCATATATTATTCAGTTACGAGTTACAAGTTACAAGTTACGAGCTACAAGCTACAAGTTACAAGTTACGAGTTACGGTTACGCCAAGGCCAACGGCCTTGTGGCTTTTAGCGTGGGGCAACGCCCTACGTGCAAGGACGAGTTACAAGTTCCATTCCGCCTTCTCCCAAGGCCAACGGCCTTGTGGCATTCAGCGTAGGGCAACGCCCTACGTGCAGGCCGGTACGGTTTGCAAACGCCATTTCGCCTTTTCCAATGCCAACGCCCTGCGGCTGGAATGGGTGAAAATCTCCTGCCCTTAATCTGCGTCCATCTGCGTTATCTGCGGGAAACCGCTCAGAACGCCACGTTCAGCTCCATGCCGAAATACGGGCTTACGTTGCGGCGGATGGTGAAGCCGTTCTGCTCGTAGTCGGGCGTGTAGTCGAGCAGCTTGTTGGCAAAGAAGGCCAGCCGCAGGTGCTTGCCTATCTTCTTGGTGGCTTTGAAATTCACATACAGGGCCATGGGCACGGTGACGGGCAGGAACGAGGCTTCGTTGTACCGGATGGCCAGGTGTTGCAGCACGGGGTCGTCCTGCGCTTCGGCGGTGTAGGGGTGCAGCTGGCCGTCGGCCACGTCGATGTATGCCATCGGGATGCCATCCTTGTAGTGCAGTTGCCGCCGGGTGTACCACACGCATTGCACCGCCGAGGTGAATATCAGCCCCCATTCGGGCACCTGGGTATCGAGCATCAGGTTGGTGGACAGCCGCCAGTTGGTCTGGCCCTCGTCCCAGTCGTATATCCCCACGTAATGGTCGGACACGGGGATGTTGTCTACCACGTCGTTCACCGGGTAGTACACGGGCAGGCTGTTGGTGTACTCCGACTTGAACCACGCCCCGGAGAAGTTGACCGCCGTGCGCAGGGGCTTGATGCGTTCCGAGGTGAACTGCCACTCTACCCCCTGTTTCCTCAGCAGGCTGCCGTTGGCGGGCTGGCGGTAGGAGGCGAGCTTGCTCGTCCATTCGTAGGGCACGGTGGCGGGGTCGGGCGGGGCTTGCAGCGCGCTGCCGTCGATGGCCGCCTCGTCGTAATCCTTGTACGCATAGGGGGCGTAGTGCCCCACGTAGCGGAAGCCGGAGGTGGTCAATTCGTCGAAATAGCACACCGACAGGCGGTTGCCCGCATAAGCGAAGTCGGTCCGCACCTCCCACTTGCGGTTGCGGGCAGGTTGCAGCCGGTAGTTGGTCTGGTCCTGGATGTAGGACATCACGGTGAAGCGGCTATGCTCCACCGGGTTTTTGTCGTCATAGTAGGCCAGTTGCGTGATGTCGTTGTAGCGCAGGTCGGGGTACAGGTAGTTCAGCGTGGGCATTTTGGTGGTCCAGCCCAGCCCGGCGGCCAGCGACATCACCAGCTCTTCCCGGCCGATGCGGATGCCGGGGAAGGTCCATTGCCCGTTGAGCCGGGGGTCGAGGTATATCCGCCCGTGCATGGCGTAGGCCTTGTCCAGCCCCGGCAGCATGCTGCCCCGCAGTCCGGCCAGCACCTCCAGCCTGTGCAGGCCGAAAGCGTGCGTCAGCAGGTCTTCGGCGAAGAAGGCCAGGTTGTGCAGGGCGGGGATGTCGCGGTAGTCGCGGGGCCGCGAGTCCCAGTTGCCCACGGCGGAGAGCGGATGCCCCAGGTCGTACACCTGCCCGCGGCCGAAGTTCTTCGTGCAGTCCCATTGCAGTCCCGCCTTGGCGTGGTTGCGCACCCCGCCGGGGGTGAAGAGGAAGTCGCCCTTCAGTTTGAGATAGGTGTTGAACGGCTTGCCGTCGCTCAGGTAACTGGCCGTGTATTCGGCAAAGAGGATGCTGGCATCGTGTTCGCCCGCCTTGTCGGTGGTGGGGGCGAGGGCGTAGCGTTGTGGCGACACGAGGCGCGTCTGCGTCAGCCGGTCCGCTTGCAGGCTGACGGACGACTGCACGTCCACGCCCGTCAGCCAGGCAATGGCGGGAAACCGGAACGCCAAGCTGTTGGTCAAGGCCGTGCGGTTGAACACCGAGCGGTATTCGTCGATGCGCCCGAAGTTGAGGTCGGGGTCCTGCTTGCTGTTGTCAAACGAGCCGGTGTAGTCCGCCGCCGCCTCCCAGCGCAGGTTCCACCCGTCGTGCGGCATGTGCCAGGTGAGGCGGCCCGAGAAGTTGAGCCGCCGGAAGTTCTCCAGGTTGTTGGTGGGGTCGCTTTTCGAGTCCAGGTAGCCCGCGTCCACGTTGAGCACCATGTCCCGCCGCCCCGGCAGGGCGAACCCCTTGCCCACGGCCACCAGCTTGCTGTAGCCGTCGGCCTTGAAACGGGCGGTGAGCGGCGTGGCGCGGCGTATCTTCTTGATGTTGACCACACCGCTGGTGAGGTTGCCGTATTCGGCGGAGGGGATGCCGCGGATGACCTCGATGCTCTCGATGTCGTCGGTGGCGATGGTGCGCATGTCCACGCCCCGGTTGGTGATGTTGCGGCGGTCTTCCGCCCCGGTGCTGCTGCCCGAGCCGTAGGTGTTGCTCAAGGGGGAATATTGCAGGTTGGCATCCGTGTTCACCGGAGCACCGTCCACCACGAACAGCGTGCCCAGCGAGCTGATGGCATAGTCCGGGTTGCTCGAGGTGTTGCCGCTCGCGTCGGTCGTGCCCGTCTCGCGCAGGGCGATGGTGTTGGCCGTGCCCATGTCCGGGTCGCGCGACACGCCGCCGGGCAGCAGCTCCATCAGGTCGGCCAGACTGGTGGGTTGCAGGTGCGTCATGGCGGTGCGGTCGATGCGCGAGGCCGCCACCGGTCCGTGCGCCTCCGTGGCCGTGACCACCACCTCGCGCAACTGGTTGTCCGACCGCAGGGTGATGTCAAGATGCGTATCCCCCGCAACGTCCACCCGCATCCGCTGCTCCCCGTAGCCCACGTAGGACACCGTGACCTCGTAGCCTCCCGGCGCGATGCCCCGCAACTGGAAATATCCGCCGGGGTCGGCCAGGGTGGCATAGCTTTTGTCCCCTTGCAGCACCACGGTGGCATAGGGCAGCGGCTCGCGCGTGTGCACGTCGCGCACCGTGCCGCGCAAGGCCGCCCCTTCGCGTTGTTGAGCCGGGGCAGCCGGGCAAGTCAGGGCGCAGATGCCCCCGATGATGAACCAAATGTACCGCTTCATGCCTTGTCGCTTGTAGGACGCGGCAAAAGTAGCCATATCCTCCCGGCGGTGAAATCACCTGTTTTAGGTATTCTGCACGCCTTTCCCGAAGGGCGAGGGGATGGGGTTTTTCTTCTTTTGTGCCGATAGGTTTTCCGGTTTGTGCGGGAAGGTTTTCCCGGTCGTGAGCAGATATTCTACTGCCCACAGTTATGGGTTGTATAACCCATAATTGTGGGTCGTACAACCCATAACTGTGAGTCGTACAACCCATAACTGTGGGCAGTAGAATATCTGCTGGGAAACGGGAAAATATCTGCCGGGAAATAGAAAAACATCTGCTGGGAAATTAGAAAACCTGTGCGCACGAGCCGGACACATCCCTTGCAGCTATCCGTTATTTTCGTACATTTGCACACTTTTTCTCAAGCCATGCGGAATTCTCTTTACACGACCTTCAAGCGATTGCAGTGCTGCTGCATCGCCCGCCACACCCGGGGATTCGGGGTGCATTCGCCTTACGTGTATCATTTCACGCAATACGTGGTGTACGAGCGCAACCCATTCTATGCCTACCTCGACATCGAGGCCGAGCGCAAGGCTCTGTTGCAGGAAGCGGACCGTTGCCTGTACAAGGATTGGGTCACCGGGCGGCATCGCACCCGCACGCTGCGGTCGATTACGCGCCGCCTGTCGTTGCCGCCGAAATACGCGCAGTTGCTTTTCCGCGTGGTGCGTTTCGCCCGGTGCCGCACCGTTCTGGAGGTGGGTGCTTCGCTGGGGTTGACCACCGCTTACCTGGCCTCGCCCGACTCCCGGGCGGACTGCGTGGCCATCGAGTCGGAAGCGGAACTGGCCGAGGTGGCGGAGATGGTGCTGGACGACCTTCAGGTGAAAAACGCCCGGGTGCTGCAGGGGGAGGCGGACGACTTGCTGCCCGGGGTGCTGCGCGGGTGGGAGCGGCTCGACTTCGCCTTCATCGACACGGACGGCGATGCGGCCACCACGTGGCGCAGTTTCGAGCAATGCGCGGCCAAGGCGCATCCCGCCACCATGATGGCCATCGGGTTGCCCTACCGCTCGCCCGACATGGCGCACGCGTGGGAACGGATAAAAGCCCATCCGCAAGTGACTTCAACCATTGACCTGGGACGCATGGGGCTGGTGCTTTTCAACACCGACCTGCACAGGCAGCATTACCGGATGAGGCTGTGAGGGGAATGATTGAGGGGTGGAATAACTGAGGGAGTGAATAACTGAATGATTGAATAATTGAATAATTGAATAATTGAATGACTGATTGCCGCTTCAGCGGTTTTGCGTTGTTTCTTCGATTATTCGTTCCCGCGATTATACGATTTTGCAACAATGAAAATCTACACCAAGACTGGCGACAAGGGTCAGACGAGCCTGATAGGAGGCAAGCGGATAGGTAAGGACGATGTGCGCTTGGAGGCGTACGGCACGGTGGACGAGCTGAACTCGTGGGTGGGTTGCCTGGTGGCCGAGCTGCCTGCGGGACGCGACAAAACATTCCTCACCCGGGTGCAGCACGTGCTGTTCGACCTGGGTTCCACGCTGGCGCTCGACCCCGGAAGCGGCGATGCGGAGCGGTATGGCATCAGTTTTTCCCCCTCGCACACGGCGGCGTTGGAGGCGGAAATTGACCGGATGAGCGAGGCGTTGCCCCCGTTACGTTCGTTCGTGCTGCCGGGAGGGACGCGACAGGCGGCCTTGTGCCACGTGTGCCGCACGGTGTGCCGCCGGGCCGAGCGGCGCATGTACGCCATGAATGCCCGCTACGAGGTGCCCGGTGAGGTGCTGGCCTACGTGAACCGCCTGTCCGATTATTTCTTCGTCCTGGCCCGCAGCATCAACCATGCGGGAGGGCATGAAATATTTTATGTTAAATCCTGATGCATTGGATTTTTTTTATACTTTTGCACTCGCTAAACAAGCAGGGTTATTTTATTAAACAATAAACGATAAAGCATATGTATTGGACGTTAGAATTGGCATCGAAGATTGAAGATGCGCCATGGCCTGCAACCAAAGACGAGCTGATAGACTATGCGGTGCGCTCGGGTGCTCCCCTCGAAGTGATAGAAAACTTGCAGGAGATAGAAGACGAGGGAGAAATCTATGAATCGATAGAAGATATTTGGCCGGATTACCCCACCAAGGAAGACTTCTTCTTCAACGAGGAAGAATACTAATAGCCTTTATTTAGGCTAAATAACTGAATATAAGCGCGATGAACAATGAGAATTTGTTTGTCGCGCTGGTGTTTTATAGTCTCAAACGGTGCGGTTTGTTTGTCTAAATTACGGTTTTTTCGCTCAAAATCGGAGTTTGTTTGTCTAAAATACATTACCTTT
>CALUML010000089.1 GCA_944321745.1 uncultured Bacteroidales bacterium | reverse complement strand
CTCCATGGCGCCGGTCACGAAGCCGTTGCCCCCGCCAAACATCACGTCGAGGTTCTGCGCCGCCATCTGCGGGGCGATGGCCGCGTAGTTGCCCCGGTCGTAATAGTGCGCCGAGCAGTCGGCGGGCGTGGCGTGCGGGAACTCGCACGTCACCACCAGCCCCACGGCCTTGCCCCGCTCCATCTTGGCCGCCTCCAGCACGGTGGCCAGCGGTTGGTAAGCCCGCTCCGGGTCCACGGGGCACAGGTCGCGCCCCGGGTCGGCCAGCGGGTAGATGGCCACGTTGCCCGTGCGCTGCGGCTGGCCGGTCATGTAGCACGAGGTCGTGGGGGCCGAGTCGCCTATGGGGGCGTTGGACGAGTGCGTCTTCACCAGCCCGCACAGGTACGGGTCCACGTGCAGCGCATCGCCCAGCCCGTTGTACACCTTGTACCACCGCGAGGCAGCGAGCACGTCCACCGACGTGCCGTCGGGTATCATCACAATCACGTTTTTCACCGGCTTTACCGGCTTGCGGTACTGCCCCTGCCCCATGGCAAGGGCGCACGCCAAGAGCATCAAAATGCTCGGTAGCAATCTTTTCATATTGGGTAATGTTTGCAATTTACAAGTTAAGGAAGATGCAGGGAATGCCTTGCTTCTGCATGGGTGCAAATGTACGTTTTTTTTCGGAACAAATCCATCGCCCGCCCTTCCGCCTTGTGCCCTGCCTGCCGGGATACGCATGGATGCCTCCCCTTTCCCGTATCCAAACTTCCGCGCTTGCCCGTGCATACTTTCCCTTTTGCCCGGATATTCTTCCTATTGTGAGCAGAAATTCTACAAACTAAGTCTTAGTTTGTAAAAACTAAGGTTTGGTTTATATAAACTAAGACTTAGTTTGTAAAAACTGAGACTTAGTTTTAAGAATACGTAAGCAAAGGAAGAAGAATAGATGGGCAAGCGTGGAAGTTTGGTTAGGTAAGCGCGGAAGTTTGGATGCGCGGAAGGGTAGGGGGGCATGACGGGCAGATGGTGGCTTGCCATAGGGGAATTGGTAAGGTAGGATGCGGTTCGGCAAAGTCCCAAAAGCCAAAGCGCGCTTTGCCTTTTTTGGCTTTGCACTCGACTTTCACTATCTTTGCACTCAAATTTTCGATATATGAAGTTTGAAGAGTTAGATTTGTGCGACGAAGTGCTGGAAGGACTTCGGGCAATGAACTTTACCGATGCCACCCCGGTGCAGGAACAGGCCATCCCCCTGCTGCTGCAAGGCAAGGACGTGATAGCCTGCGCGCAGACGGGTACGGGGAAAACAGCCGCCTTCATCCTGCCGCTGCTGGACAACCTGCAACGGGGCGGGAACAACGAGCCGGGCATCAAGGCCATCATCATGGCACCCACCCGCGAACTGGCGCAGCAGATAGACCAACAGATGGAAGGCTTCTCGTACTTCCTGCCCTTCTCGTCCGTGCCCGTGTATGGCGGCAACGACTCGCAGGCCTGGGACGTGCAGCGGCGCGGGCTGCAACGGGGAGCCGACGTGGTCATCGCCACGCCGGGACGCCTGCTGCAACACATGAACCTGTACACGGTGGACTTCTCGCATGTGAAATATTTCATCCTCGACGAGGCCGACCGGATGCTGGACATGGGCTTCTTCGACGACATCATGCAGGTGGTGAACCGCCTGCCCCGCGAACGGCAGACCATCATGTTCTCGGCCACCATGCCCCCGAAAATCAAGCAGCTGGCCAAGACCATCCTGCACGAGCCGGAAGAGGTGCGCATCGCCATCGCCCGCCCGCCCGAAAGCATCATGCAGACCGCCTTCATCTGCCACGAGGCGCAGAAGCCCGGCATTATCAAACACCTCTTTTCCTCCCAGGAGCCTAACAAGGTCATCCTCTTCTCCGGCTCCAAGCTGAAAGTGAAGGAAATCACCAAGACCCTCCGCCACATGGGCTTCTCGGCCGACGAGATGCACTCCGACCTGGACCAGGCGCAGCGCGACCACGTGATGCACGAGTTCAAGAACAACCGCGTGAACATCCTGGTGGCCACCGACATCGTGTCGCGCGGCATCGACATCGACGACATCACCCTGGTCATCAACTACGACGTGCCGCGCGAAGTGGAGGACTACGTGCACCGCATCGGCCGCACGGCACGCGCCGGCGAGGAGGGCATGTCCATCACGCTGGTGGGCGACGATGAGCAGTACCGCTTCAAACAGATAGAGGATTTCCTCCAAAAGGATATTTACAAGATACCCCTTCCCGCCGAACTGGGTGAAGGACCGGCCTACGAACCCGAAAAGCACCGCAACGCACGCCCTGCCGGACGGGGCGGACGCGGACGCAACGGCGGACGACCCTCCCGCACCGACCGCAAAGGGGATGGCCGGGGCGGCAACCGCAAAGGCGGCAACCGGGGACGGGGCCGGGATCGGCGGCGCAACAACAAGCGGGAAGGCGGCAACGCCCCGCAGCAGTAGAAATCGACTATATTTGTAAGGAAATTAAATAATATACAATGATACAATCAATGACCGGCTTCGGGAAAGCCACGCTGGAATACGGCAACAAGAAGATAGTGGTGGAGGTCAAGTCGCTCAACAGCAAGCAGGCCGACGTGTCCACCCGTATCGCTTCCTTGTATCGGGAGAAAGACATCGAAATACGCAACCTGTTGGCACAACGGCTTGAGCGCGGCAAGATAGACTTGTCGCTCTACTTTGACAACGCCGGGAGGGAATCGACTGCCCAAATCAACACGGCGGTGCTCGAAGCCTATCACCGCCAGATAGAGGCGGCGGCGCAACAATTGGGCTTGGCGGCTCCGCAAAATTGGTTCGACCTGTTGCTGCGCCTGCCCGACGCGCTCAAGACGGAGACACAGGAACTCGATGAGGCTGAGTGGAAGGCCGTGGCGCAAGGCATCAACGCCGCCATCGACCAGCTGCAGCAGTTCCGCATCCAGGAAGGGCGCGCCCTGCAAGCGGTGTTCGAAACGAAGATACACAACATCCAGAACCTGCTGGCGCAGATAGACCCCTTTGAGAAGGAACGGGTGGGCAAAATCAAGACACGCCTGGAAGAAAACCTCCTCGCCCTGGCCGACAAGGTGGACTACGACAAGAACCGGCTGGAGCAGGAACTTATTTATTACATCGAGAAGCTGGATGTGAACGAAGAGAAAGTGCGCCTGGCCAACCATTTGAACTATTTCCTGGAAACGATGGCGCACGAAAAGTCGCCGGGCAAGAAGCTGGGCTTCATCGCGCAGGAGATAGGGCGTGAGGTGAATACCCTCGGCTCGAAAGCCAACCACAGCGAAATGCAGAAGATAGTCGTCAAGATGAAAGACGAACTTGAACAAATCAAGGAACAAGTGTTGAACGTATTGTAGGTGAAAGTAGAAAGGGTGAAAGGTGAAAGTAGAAAGGGGAAAGGGGTCAAGCAGTAAATTCCCTTTTTCCCTTTCTCCTTTGTACTTTTTCCTTTCCTCCTTTCTCCTTTGTACTTTCTCCTTTCACCCCTTTAAACCCTCCTGTCTCATGGGCAAGCTCATTATTTTCTCCGCACCTTCGGGAGCTGGCAAAAGCACCCTCGTGCAGCATGTGTTGAAGCAACCGGGCTTCAACTTGGCGTTTTCCATCTCGGCCACCAGCCGTCCGCCACGCGGCCAGGAGGTCGACGGACGCGAGTATTACTTTCTGTCGGCGGACGAATTCCGTGACAAAATCGCGCGTGGCGAGTTTCTTGAATACGAAGAAGTCTACGCCGGATGTTTCTACGGCACGCTCCGTAGTGAGGTTGAGCGCATCTGGGCTGCCGGGCAAAACGTTATCTTCGACGTGGATGTCAAAGGCGGGCTGAACATCAAGCGGCAGTATGGCGACCAGGCTTTGGCCATCTTCATCGCCCCGCCCAGCCTCGAAGTGCTGGAGCGACGCCTGCGGGGTCGTGCCACCGACTCCCCCGAAAAGATAGCGGAACGCATCGGCAAGGCGGAATACGAAATGGCTTTCGCTCCCCGCTTTGACCACACCATCGTGAACGACCGCCTGGAAGATGCCCAGCGCGAAGTAGCCGAACTTATCCGACAATTCTTATTAAACGGTTAGTGATTAGTGATTAACGATTAGTGGCCTTGCGCACTAATCACTACCCGTTAATCACTAATCACTAATCACTAATCACTAATCACTAATCACTAATCACTACCCGTGACCTATCCGCAAGCCATTCAATATCTATACGACCGCCTGCCGGTGTTCCACCACATCGGCGGGGAGGCCTACAAGCCGGGACTGGCCAACACCATCCGCCTGCTCGACGCATTGGGCAATCCGCAGGAGACGTACAAGACCATTCACATAGCCGGGACCAACGGCAAAGGTTCCGTGTCGCACATGTTGGCCGCCGTGTTGCAGCAGGCCGGTTACCGGGTCGGGCTGTACACCTCGCCGCATCTGGTGGACTTCGGCGAACGCATCCGCATCAACGGCGGGATGATAGCCCCCTCCTACGTGTGCCGCTTTGTGGAAAGTCACAAGGATTTGATTGAGGAGGTGCAGCCCTCTTTCTTCGAGGTCACGATGGCGATGGCATTCGACTACTTTGCCGCCCGGCAGGTGGATGTGGCGGTCATCGAGGTGGGGCTGGGCGGACGGCTGGACAGTACCAACATCATCCGTCCCGAGCTGTCGGTCATCACCAACATCAGTTTCGACCACACCGCTTTCCTGGGCAACACGCTGGCGATGATTGCCGCCGAGAAAGCCGGCATCATCAAGCCCCGCACCCCCGTGGTTATCGGTGAAAGCCTGCCCGAGACCCGCCCGGTGTTCGTGGCCAAGGCGCAGGAAATGCACGCGCCTATCATCTTTGCCGAGGAACAGGTGCGCATCGCCTCGCACCGGCACGTGGCCGACAAGCTCCAAGTCGTTACCGACACGGGAGCGACCTGCCAAGTGGGGCTGACGGGCATTTATCAATTAAAAAATATTGCCACCACGCTCACTGCCCTGCACGTGCTGCGGCAAAATCCTGCCTTCCGGCTGCCCGATGCGGCCATATACGAGGGTCTGGACAGGGTGGTGGAGCTCACCGGCCTGCAAGGTCGCTGGCAGACGGTGCGCCGGCATCCCCGCGTGGTGCTGGACACGGGGCACAACGTGGCGGGGATAGAAAACGTGGTGCGCCAGCTGCGGGAACAGACCTGCCGCACCCTGCGCATCGTCATCGGCATGGTGAGCGACAAGGACATTGACACTGTGCTCACCCTGCTGCCCCGCGAAGCCGTTTACTATTTCACCCAAGCCCGCACCGCCCGTGCTCTGCCCGCCGCCATTCTGCAAGCCAAGGCAGCCTCCAACCACCTGCACGGCACGGGCTACTCCACCGTGGCGCAAGCCGTGCAGGCCGCCCTGCACGATGCAGCCCCCGATGATTTCGTTTTCATCGGAGGCAGCAATTTCGTGGTAGGCGAGGCGTTGGAGAAAGTGAAGGGGGAAAAGTAGAAAGGTAAAAGTAGAAAGTAGAAAGGGAAGAGGGGAAAGGTTGCCGTATGGCTGCGCCGTTACCTCCGCAGCAGCGACTTGTCGTACCACGTCGGATGCCAGCGGCCTATCAGCCAGTAGGTGAACGTGGTCATCGCCACCCCGATGAGCGATCCCATCCACACGTCGGTGGCGAAGTGCTGCGACAGGTAGATGCGCGAATAGCCCACCAGCACCGCCAGCACCAGGTAGAGGAAATGCAGCTCTCGCCGGTCGGTAAGGAACGCCAGAGCCAGGAACATCGCGAAAGCCGACGTGGTGTGTCCCGACGGGAAACTGTGCGAAGCGTGCAGCCGCACCCCTTCGACTACAGGCAACTGCACCTCGGGGCAACATGCCTCGAAGAAACGTTTGGGGCGTGGCAGGTCGAACGCCCGCTTGAGCACTTGTGCTACCAAGCCGCTGGCCAGCTGCGCCCCCAGCACCAGCAAGGCCGCCCGGTAGCGGTACAACAGTAGCCCCGCCGCCACGGCGAACGGCACCCACTCGCCCACCACGGTGTAATATTTGAAAAACACATCGCCCGCAGCGGTATGCGCCGAGTTGAGCCACAGGTGCAGCTCGGCTTTCTCGTTCCACACAATCATCCCGCCGAGCACCAGCAGAAAGACCACATAGGGAATCCAAAACGCCCAGTACTTTTTCATTTACGTTACAAGTTGCAAGTTTACAAGATTAACAGGATTTCTTTGAGGAAATTTCTCCCGTCGGTCGAAATGACGGGCAGCCACTCTCCACTTTCAATTTTCCTCTCTCGATTGCTTCGTTGCCCGCAGCATTTCCCGCTTGCCCGGAGGCCCCGGCAGGCGTTCCACCGCAAAGCCCGCCGCCTGCAAAGCCCGCCGCACCGAGCCTTTCGCGCAGTAGGTAGTGAGTACCGCACCGGGCAAGGCGTGGCGGTAAAGTTGCTCGAACCGCTCCTGCGTCCACATTTCAGGCTGCTTCTCCGGCGAAAAGGCATCGAAATAAATCAAGTCGTAGCTGCCGGGCAGGGTTACCGCAGTGAAGTCCGCCTGCAACTTCAGCAGCGTGAAGTGCGGGCTGACGCGCACCGGCTGTTCCCACTCCGTCGTGTGCAAGCGCAGGAAGTCGGCCTGCGTCCCCTCGCCGAGCAAGGCGGGGTAGTTTAGCGAGGCGGCCACCCCGGCCAGCAGCGGGTAACGCTCCAAGGCCGTGTAAAACACCGTGCGCTGCTCGCGCTCCGCCTGCAACAGGGTGAGGAAGGCGTTCAGCCCCGTGCCGAAACCCACTTCCAGCACCCGAAGCTGCGTCCCGGCGCACTGCCGCCAGCCCGCGTCGATAAACACGTGCCGCGACTCTTGCACCGCGCCGTGCTGCGAATGGTAGCATTCACCCACGCGGGGCGAAAACAGGGTGTGCGAACCATCCTCGGTCACTTTCAGCTGCACTTCGTCCATAATCGTTTCTTGTTGTTCCCCAATTCGTTCATCAGGCCATTCAGCAAATACCTTTGCCTGCTTTCTGGTTTGTGTCGGCGTTTTTTTGGTTTCCTTTGCTCTTGGTATAGCCCGCTATGCCTTTGGGCATACCATCAAAAAACGGTTGATATAAGAACGGAAATCAGACAAAACCTAAGAACGATTTGGGTTTAACGGCTGCAAAGATACGATTTTCGTTGATTGCCGAGGTATGGGTTGCGCATAAAAAAGCATCCCGTCCCCTAACGTGGGAGGCGGGATGCCGATGATGCTGAATATTCCCTCAGTACGAAAATTTTGCTCCGTTACTGTGAAATTTTATTTTCGTCAGTACAGAATTTTTACTCTGTAGTAACGCGCGTTATGTCTTGCATGTCAATAATTTTGCTTCTGTTCTTCGAAGTAGGCCTGCGGGTGGGCGCATGCCGGGCAGGCCGCCGGGGCTTCCTTGCCCACATGCACGTAACCGCAGTTGCGGCACTGCCAGCGTATTTCTTCGTCACGCTTGAAGGTCGTGCCGTTTTCCAGGCGTTCGAGCAGGCGGAGGTAGCGTTTTTCGTGTTCGGCTTCCACCGTCGCTATCTTGCGGAAAGTAATGGCAATGGCCTGGAAACCTTCTGCTTCGGCCACGTCGGCAAAGTGCGGGTAATCCAGCGACCATTCTTCGTGCTCGCCTTCGGCAGCCGCTTTCAGGTTTTCGGCTGTGGTGCCGATGACTCCCGCCGGGAACGACGCGGTGATTTCCACCTTCCCGCCTTCGAGGTACTTGAAGAAGCGTTTGGCGTGTTCCTTTTCCTGTTCGGCCGTTTCCAGGAAGATGGCGGCGATTTGTTCATAACCTTCCTTTTTGGCTACGCTCGAAAAGTACGTGTAGCGCATGCGTGCCTGGCTTTCGCCGGCGAATGACTGCATGAGGTTCTTCTCTGTCTGGGTTCCTTTTAAGCTTTTCATATTTTCCCTTTCTTTAGTTTGTTTATTAAATTGTAATCGTTACAAATCGAGACAAAGATAGGACAATTCTTCTAATCGCATGCAATTCTAACAAAATTATTTTGGAAAAAGTTCACAACACCGTGAAGAAAAAGCAGATGCACCCTCATTTTACGGTATACAACCTGCCTTGCCAGGTGTCGCGTTCGGCCAGGCGTTTCTTCAGTTTTTCCAGGAACTCGTAATTTTTCAGTTTCCAATCGGGGGCAATGAGCCATTCGGCGGGCGACTGGGAGATGAACCGCTCCACGCCGATGGCGGGGTGCAGCCGTTCCAGGAAGTCGATGGCCAGGTCGATGTATTCGCCCACCTCGTACAGGTGGAACGCCTCGGGATGTTCGGCGTATTGCCGTGCCATCGCCGTGCCGCGCACCAGCTGTAGTTGGTGCAGTTTCAAGGCTGTGAGCGGCAGGTGCGAGAGGGTGTCGGCATGGGCCAGCATCGTGTCGCGCCCCTCGCCCGGCAGGCCCAGGATGATGTGCGCCCCGGTGCGGATGCCCCGTGCGGCGGTGCGCCGGATGGCTGCCTCGCTGCAGGCGTAGTCGTGCCCGCGGTTGATGCGGCGCAGGGTGTCGTCGGAGGTGGATTCCACGCCATATTCCACCATGACGTAGTAACGTGCGGAGAGGTCGGCCAGGTAGTCCAGCAGCGCATCGCTCACGCAGTCGGGCCGCGTGCCGATGACCAGCCCCGCCACCTGCGGGTGGGAGAGGGCTTCGCCGTACAGCCGCGTCAACGTGCCGAGGTCGGCGTACGTGTTGGTATAGGATTGGAAATAGGCCAGGTAACGCTGGTTCTGGTATTTGTAGCGGAAGAAATCGATGCCCTCCTCCACTTGCTGCGCCACGCTCTTTACCGGGCGGCAATAGTCGGGGCTGAAGGTCTGGTTGTTGCAATATGTGCACCCGCCCACCCCCTTGCTGCCGTCGCGGTTGGGGCAGGTGAAACCGGCGTTGATGGATATTTTCTGCACCCGCTCGCCGAATTCGTCCTTCAGCACGGTGTTATAGTTCCTGTAACGTTCCATCCTGATAAATAAGAACGCAAATCACGCAAATGGCGCAAATGTACGCAAAGGGAGACGAGAGGACCTTTGCGTGAATTTGCGCCATTTGCGTGATTCGCGTTCGGATTTCACACACAATCAGTCAATCAGTTCGAAGCCCGTGTAGGGCACCAGTGCCTTGGGGATGCGGATGCCCTCGGGTGTCTGGTTGTTTTCCAACAGAGCTGCCACGATGCGGGGCAAGGCTAGCGCGCTGCCGTTGAGCGTGTGGCACA
>CALUML010000088.1 GCA_944321745.1 uncultured Bacteroidales bacterium | reverse complement strand
CACCTCGTTCGGCATCGACTTCAACTCCTTCCGCCGCAACATCTATCGCCCCAGCACCTTGCCTACCCTCTCCAACACCGCCGTGCTCACCGCCTCGAACCCCGAAGGCACCACCCGCACCAAGGACATCCTGGACTGGGTGTGGGAAAGCACCCTGTCCTACTACAAAGTGTTCGACGATGTGCATACCCTCTCGGCGGTAACCGGCTGGACCATGCAGAAGGAGTCGATAGACGGCAGCCGCATCACCGCCACGGGCTTCCCCAACGACCTGGTGGAAACGCTCAACGCCGCCCCGCTCACGGGCATCAGCGCGTTCGACTCCACCCGCCAGCAATGGTCGCTCATGTCCTGGCTGGCACGCGCCCAGTACAATTACAAGAACAAGTACCTGCTGTCCGCCGCCATCCGCATGGACGGTTCGTCGCGCTTCGGCACGGACAACCGCTGGGGCACGTTCCCTTCCGTGTCGGGAGGCTGGTACATCTCGGAAGAGGACTTCCTGGCCGACCAACGCCACTGGCTCTCCGCCTTGAAGCTGCGGGCCAGCTGGGGGCTGTCGGGCAACTTCAGCATCGGGAACTACGAGTACTACTCCACCTTGTCCAACGACGACTACGTGTTCGGCACCACCGAGACCCTGGTCAGCGGTCTGCGTCCCGCCAATGCCGGCAACCCCGAACTGGGTTGGGAAAAGACCTCCATGGTCGACGTGGGGCTGGAAGTAGGCCTCTTCAACATGCTGACCCTGGAAGTCGATGTGTACAACAGTCTGACCTCGGACATGCTGCTCTCCGTGCCGGTGCCCGAAACGTCCGGCTACAGCGAAGTGCTGAAGAACGTAGGGAAATTGCGCAACCGGGGGCTCGAAATATCCTTGTCCACCAGCAACCGCTGGGGTGACTTCGGCTGGAAAAACAGCCTCAACTTCTCCATGAACCGCAACGTGGTGCTCGACCTCGGCGGCGTGGAACAGATGATTACGAAAGGCGAAACGATGGAATTCATCACCAAAGTGGGCGAACCGATAGGCAATTACTACTGCTACATCACCGACGGCGTGTTCATGAACGAGGAGGAAATACGCATTGCCGCCGAAAAAGACCCGGCCACAGGCATCGCCTATGTGCCGGGGGCGCAAGCGGGCGACTTCAAGTACGTGGACCAGAACCACGACGGAGAAATCACCAGCGAGGACAAGACCATCGCCGGCAACTACATGCCCGACTTCACGTATGGCTACTCCACCGAACTGACCTGGCGTTGGCTCGACCTGAGCATTGCCCTGCAAGGCGTGTACGGCAACGAGATAGCCAACATCAACCGCCGCTACCTGAACAACATGGAAGGCGGCAGCGGGCAGATAGACGCACTGAACCGCTGGCGTTCGGAAGAAAATCCGGGCAACGGGCTGGTGCCGCGTGCCAACCGCTCGTCCACCGGGCTGAACAGCCAGATGTCCACCTGGCACATCGAGGATGGTTCGTACCTGCGCATCCGCAACATCACGCTGGGGGTCACGCTGCCCCAAAAGTGGGTCAACACCATCAAGATACAAAACGCCCGCGTGTACGTATCGGCGCAAAACCCGTTCACGTTCACCCGATACAGCGGCTACAACCCGGAAGTAAACAAGGAGGACAACCCCCTGACCCCGGGCATCGACTACGGCACGTACCCCCTGGCCAAATCGTTTGTCATCGGGCTGAATGTAACCTTCTAAATGTATAAAATCAATCAAACACGGAATTTATGAAAACAAGAATCAAACATATCCTGATGAGCCTGCCGGTCGTGGCGTGCACGCTTGTCTCGTGCGAGTTCCTGGACCTGAAGCCCATCTCCGAAGCCTCGTCCGTCAACTTCTACAAGACCCCGGCAGACATCGAGACCGCCATCAACGCCTGCTACGCCTCGCTGCAAAACAACGACATGTATCGCGGCAACTTCGTAACCATGATGGAGGTGCGCTCGGACAACGTGTCGGACAACAACTCGGGGGCGAGCGGCGGCATCTACTATAACATAGACCGCTTCATAGCCGGAGCAGACAACACGGTCGTGGGCGACGTGTGGGCCGCATGCTACAACCAGATATACCGCATCAACAGCGTGCTGCAGCACATCGACGTGGTGACCAACCCCGCCCAACGCGCCCAGTACGAAGGGGAAGCCCGCTTCCTCCGGGCACTCACGTATTTCAACATGGTGCGTTTCTGGGGCGACATTCCCCTGGTGCTCGACCCCATCACGACTCAGGAAGCGTACAGGCTGAAGCGCGACCCGGTGGAGACGGTGTACGCTTCCATCGAAGGCGACTTGCAGCTGGCGCAAAGCCTGCCCAAGTCCTACAGCGACAACGACGACCTGGGGCGTGCCACCTCCGGGGCGGCCAAAGCATTGCTCGCCAAGGTGTACCTGACGGAAAAGAAATACTCCGAAGCCGTCACGCTGCTGCAGGACCTCACCACCAACTACACGGACGTGTACGGGCTGGAAACGGACGTGGCGGACGTGTTCCGCGTGGACAACAAGCTGAACAAGGAAATCCTGTTCGCCGTGCATTATTCCAAAAGTATCGCAGGCGAAACGTCCAGCATACACGATGCCTACAGCAAGTTCGACCTGGCCGACGCGCTGTATGACGGGTATGAACGCAACGATGCCCGGGCGGAACTGATAGAGTCCACCCGCATCGACGGGCAGTACATCGTCAACAAGTTTGCCGACACCAAAGACCCGAACACCCTCGGCGTGGGAGTCGATTTCCCGGTGCTGCGCTACTCGGACGTGCTGCTGATGTATGCCGAAGCCTTGAACGAAACCGGCTACAGCAACGATGAGAACGGCGGGGCATTCACCGCCCTGAACCAGGTGCGCACCCGCTCCGGTGCCACGGCTCTGACGGCCGCCGACCTGCCCGACCAGGACACGTTCCGCCGGGCGGTGTGGCAGGAACGGAGGTTGGAGCTGGCGTTGGAAGGACACCGCTGGTTCGACCTCGTGCGCACCGGGCAGGCCATCGAGGCCATGCGGGCGGTGAAGCTCGACATCACGGAAGATGACCTGCTCTACCCCATTCCCGAGTCGGAAATACTCATCATGAACAATCCGACCACCTTTCCCCAGAACCCCGGTTACTGACAACCGGGCATTACACGGAGCTACACGAAGAATGAACGCGGAGAGACGCTGAGCCTCTCCCCCGAAGACAAAAAGGAGAATGCCGGACCTGAAATCCCGGCATTCCCACCCCCGCTATGCCTCCTCGGTGCACGAGGCTGTATGAACAATACCACCCTCGTCATTTCGAGCGAAGCGAGAAATCCCACCATCGACTTGGAGATTTCTCCCTACGGTCGAAATGACGGCGAGCATGGTTCGTGCCTCTTACCTGCCTCTGTGTCCCTGTGCAACATCCACTCTTTACCTATAATATTTGTATAGAAAAATATAATCGACATGAAACTGAAGACCACATTGGCCACCACCCTGCTGGCCACCCTGCCGCTCGCGGCGGAAAACATCTACGTATCGGCGCAAGCGGAGCATGAAATCCTGACACCCTGGACGGAGGGAATGCTGGAGATACACCACATCAACACCGGCTGCGGGAACGCCGCGTTCTGCATCCTGCCCGACGGCACGACCCTGCTCATCGACGCGGGGCACAACAGCCCCGACTCCGAACGGCACGTGCCCGCCGTGCCCGACGAATCGAAAACACCCGGGCAGTGGATTGCCCAGTACGTCAAGGCGCATTTCCCGCAAGGCCGGGACGTGCAGCTGGACTACGTGCTGCTCACCCACTTCGACAAGGACCACATCGGCGGCGTGCTGAAGAAGAAAAGCACCCGGGCCGACTATTACCTCACCGGCATCACGGAAGTGGCCGAGGAGATACCCGTGATGAAGATAGTGGACCGGGGCTATCCCGACTATGCCGTGCTGCCTCCCGACGACGAGGAGCACTACCTGAACTACCGCCGGTTCACCGCCTACCAGCAGACGCTGCGCCCCGACATCATGGAGGGCTTCGTGGTAGGCACAAGCGGGCAGTTCGTGCTGCGGCACGATGCCGGGGCCTACCCCAAGTTCGAGATACGGAACATGGTGGGCAACGGCGTGATTTGGTCGGGCGAAGGCACGGCTACCATCAACCGGTTCCCCGACGACCTCGACGGCCTGAGCAGCTCGCAACGCCCCGGCGAGAACCCGCTAAGCTGCGGCATACGCATCAGCTACGGCCACTTCGACTACTTCAACGGAGGCGACATGAGCGGCTACCCGAAGCCGGGACGCCCCGCATGGCACGACTTGGAGACTCCCCTGGCCCCCATACTCGGCAAGGTGGAAGTGGCCAACGTGAACCACCACGGCTACAACGATGCCACCAACGACACGTGGCTGAAGACCGTATCCCCCCAGGTGTTGGTGATGCAGGCCTCGGATGCCTTGCACCCCAACCACTCCACGCTGTACCGCATGACGAGCACGCACCTGTACAAACCCGCCGACATCTTCTCCACCAACCTGCACCCCGCCGCACGCATCGTGATAGGCGACGACCTGGTGGAGCAGATGAAAAGCACGCAGGGGCACGTCGTCGTCCGCGTGTCGCCGGGCGGCAGCGACTACATGGTGTACGTGCTGGACGACTCGGACGAGCACTATTACGTGAAGCAGTCGTTCGGCCCTTACTTCTCCACGAGGTAAAAGCATGAACCATGCGAACCCAATCCACCGTCATTTCGACCGCGGATGTTTTCCGACTTGTCAGCAGATGTTTCCCTGTTTCCCGGCAGATGTTTTCCAACTCGTGGGCAGTAAAATATCTGCGCAGAAACGGGAAAACTTCCCCGCACGAACGGGAAAACCTGTCCGCAGGAATGGGAAAACATGCCCGGACGAACGGACCACTTAGCTACTTATAACCAACATTTTTCAAACCCAACTAAAAAACATCAGTTATGAAAAAGTACAACTTTCTTCTCGCCATGCTGTGCGTGGCGGCCAACTCGTTGGCAGCAGACCTTTATGTATCAGCGTCACAAACGGCAACGGATGCCGACGGCAGCAAGGGAAAACCCTATGCCCGGCTCCACCAGGCCATCGCCGCCGCCCAGCCCGGCGACGTCATCCACCTGGCCGAAGGCAAATACCTGCCTCTGGAGGACGCGGACGACGCGCGCTACTCGTTCTTCACCATCGACAAGGACCTGACCTTGATAGGCGGCTACGATGCCGCCTTCGCCGAAAACGACCCCGAAAGCTACGAGACCATCCTGAGCGGCGACATGGACGGTGACGACTCGTACAACCGCCAGACCGGCATTTGCTCCAACAATGAAGGCAACTCCTACCACGTGCTGTACGTGAACGACGGGGTGGCGCTCACGCTCCGGGGCGTAACCGTGCAAGGCGGCAACGCCGACCTGAACAACGTGGAAGGCAAGCCGAAGACGCAAAGCGGCGGGGGCATCTTCACCGACGAAGGCACGCTCACCCTGGAGGACGTGCTCATCAAGGGCAACGCCAGTGCCGGGAAAGCAGCCGCCGGCATCTATGCGGGCAACGGCTTCACCGGCACACGCCTCACCTTCATGGGCAACGTGACCGGCAACGACGGTGGCGGCCTCTTCGTCAAGAAGGGGAAAGTCGTGCTCACCGACTGCACCTTCATGGAAAACACGGCCAACAGCGGCGGCGGGGCACTGATGATACAAGGCGACGCCGACGGCAGCTATCTGGCCAACAATACCTTCTATTACAACACCACCGCCCGTTACGGCACGGTGGCCCTGTACAGCATCGCGGCCGAAGCCACCATCACGATAGTGAACAACACCTTCGTGAACAACATCATCTCCAACGAGACGAACAAGAACCTGGGCGGAGGTGGAGCCGTGTATGCACGCGGCGATGAAACGGTGCAGGTGTACCTGGTGAACAACACCATCATGGGCAACATCACCCAGGACGGCGAGGACGAAGGCGAAGGCGGGGCCGTGTACAACCGGGGCGTGACCTTCCACCTGGCCAACAACATCATCGCCGGGAACTACTGCGCCGTGACGGGCAACGACCTGTACACGGAAAGCGGCAAGTACCATTCACTGGGGTACAACCTCTTCAGCTATGACGACGAAAGCGCCGTGGCCGCCACGCCCGAAGGCAATACCGGCCAGGACCTCTTTGCCGGGACAAGCAAGGAAGCCGCGTTCGACGCGCTGGCAGGCATCTTCGAAGGGGCGGTTACGGCCTTCGTGTTCGAACCCGAACTGTCCGACAACGGCGGCAACACCGAGACGGTACGCATGACCACCGCATCGAGCCTCATCGCCTGCCTGCCCGAAACGCAATTGTCCGAAGCCGTGCTCGGCATCGATGTGGACAACGACGGGGAAAAGACCGGCACCCTGGCCACCGACCAGCGCGGCGTGCAACGCAACCTCGACGGCCGTGCCTGCATCGGCGCGTATGAATACACGGACGAAGGCAGCTTCCTGCCCGGCATCGCCCCGGACGGCAGCATGGTGCAGCTGGCAGGCAAGCAGCTGCTGGTCAACGCCCCCGCCGACTACACCTGCACAGTGTACGACCTGCAAGGCAAGCCGCACCTGACCGGGGCACACGCGGCGCACGACCATGTAATTGACATCGCCCACCTGCCGCAGGGAGCCTACATCGTCAGGATAGACACCCCTGCCCGGCACGAAGCGTTGAAAATAATTCTCTAACTCATCGGGAGGGGGGATATGGAAATGCCTACCGTCATTTCGACCGCAGGGAGAAATCTCAGCCGCTACGCTCGAAATGACGAGGATGCCTTCCCCCCTCCCTTCATCCCAACCCTATGAAAGCCCTACACATCATCCCGCTGTTCCTCTGCCTCGGCTGGACGGCCATCCTCCCCGCGCACGCCCAGACCGTGACGGGCAACGGCACCAAGGAAGCCCCGTTCAAGACCATCGAGCAGGCACTGGCCGTGGCACAGGCGGGCGACACCATCCACATCACGGCAGGCAACTACCTGCCCGCTGGCAGCACGTTCGACTTCGACCGCAGCGTCACGCTGCGGGGTGGGTATGACGAGGCATTCTCCCGGCAAACGCCAGGCACCACCTTCTTCAGCAAGCGGCAGGGCGGCACCGCCGCCTACGACAACCTCGAGTCCGCCCTCCTCACCGCCGCCGACAACCCCTACGGGCTGCTCCGCATCACAGGCGGGCAGGTGCAGGTGGCCGTGGAGCACGTCAAGGTGCAGCGGGGCGGCGTGCAGTCGGGCATCGCGGACGGCGCAGCGGAAGAGGCCGTCGCGTTCTACGACCACCAGCTGCGGGTAGCCACCTCCCGCCCTTTCGGGTACACCCTCTATGACAGTGCGGGCCGGTGCATCCGCCAAGCCGACCACCTGCCTCCCGCCGTGCCCGTGGCGTTCACCGACCTGACGCCCGGCCTGTACCTCGTGCGGGTCACCGCCGGGGCGGAACGGCATTCCCTCAAAATCCTCATCCATTAACCCATTAGCACATCAGCACATCAGCACATTAGCACATTAGCACATTAACCCATTAGCACATTAACCCATTAGCACATTAACCCATGCGTACATTATCATTCATCGGCTTATACATAAGCCTTGCCCTGCTGCCCGCACTGGCTCAAAACCGGGCAGAACAACTCCGCGCCATACTGGCCGACCCGCACTCGGAACACGTCTTCGTCGTGTCGCACCGGGGCGACTGGCGCAATGCCCCCGAAAACTCCTTGCAAGCCATCCAGAACTGCATCGACATGGGTGTGGACATGGTGGAAATAGACCTGAAAAAGACCAAGGACGGCCACCTGGTGCTGCTGCACGACAAGACGATAGACCGCACCCTGACCGGCAAGGGCCGCCCCGAAGACTACACCCTGGCCGAACTGAAGGCCATGCGCCTGCGCAACGGGGCGGGGCACAAGACCGCCCACCGCATCCCCACCCTGCGCGAAGCCATGCTGCTGTGCAAGGGCAAGATACTGGTCAACATCGACAAGGGGTACGACTATTTCGAGGACGTGCACGCCATCCTGGAAGAAACCGGCACGCTGGGGCAATGCATCATCAAGTCGTCCCTGCCCTACGAGCAGGTCAAGGCCGAAAACGGCCACGTGCTGCACCAGGTGCTGTTCATGCCGGTAATCGACCTGGACGACGACGAGGCCCCGGCCATCATCGACGGCTACCTGGAGCACCTGCCGTCGCCCTACTTCGAACTGGTGTTCGATGACGACGATGAAGAAGTGTTGGCCGCCATCGCCCGGCTCCGGGCGCGGGGAGCGAAGATTTTCATCAACTCGCTGTGGCCCGAGCTGTGCGGCGGGCACGACGACGACCGCTCCGTGGAACGCAACGAGCCGGATGCCAGCTGGGGCTGGATAATAGGCCAAGGCGCCACCTTCGTGCAGACCGACCGCCCCGCCCGGCTGCTGGAATACCTGCGGGCAAACGGACGGCACGATTAAGGCCATACTCCTCCGGCACTCCGTTAGAGGGTGTATCAAAATAAGAACGAACACGGATTGAGCGGATTTAACGGATTGTCACGGATGAGGATACTGTTGATGGCCAATGGCATCATTGGCAAAATATCCGTGTAAATCTGTTTGATCCGTATTATCTGTGTTCTAAATCCCATTTTTCATGCTTAAAAAGATTATCCATTTCTACCAAATAAGCTCTGCCGCGCCGCTTGCGCGGGAAACCGAGGACGAACGCGCCAAGCGGTACAAACGGCTGCAATGGTCCACGTTCCTCTCGGCCACGATAGGCTACGGGCTGTACTACGTGTGCCGCCTGAGCCTGAACGTGGTGAAGAAGCCCATCGTGGAGGAAGGGCTGTTCTCCGAGACGGAACTAGGCATCATCGGGTCGGTGCTGTTCTTCACCTACGCCATCGGCAAGTTCACCAACGGCTTCCTGGCCGACCGCAGCAACATCCGGCGGCTGATGTCCACCGGCCTGCTCGTGTCGGCATTGGTCAACCTGGCACTTGGCTTCACACACTCCTTCCTTGTGTTCGCCGTGCTGTGGGGGCTGAGCGGGTGGTTTCAGTCCATGGGAGCCGCATCGAGCGTGGTGGGGCTGTCGCGCTGGTTTTCCGACAAGCAGCGCGGGTCGTTCTACGGCTTTTGGTCGGCCAGCCACAACATCGGCGAGGCCTTCACCTTCATTATCGTCGCCGCCCTGGTGGGTGCACTGGGTTGGCGGTACGGGT
>CALUML010000087.1 GCA_944321745.1 uncultured Bacteroidales bacterium | reverse complement strand
GTCTGCTGGGCAGGACCTCATCTCCAGCTCGGGCTGCAACTACTACGAGGGCGTGACGCAGCGCGAAGTGGAGCAGTTTTATGATAAAATGAAAGACCCCGCCGATGCCACCCCCGTGCCCTACGGGCTGAACAGCAAATTGGTGAAGCGCGACGGACGGGTGCAGGAGCTCACCTACAAAGTGGGCGGACTGTACAGCCCCGCCATCGAACGCATCACGGGCTGGCTGGAAAAGGCCTCGTCCGTGGCCGAGAACGACCAGCAGCGCAAAGTGATAGACACCCTCATCGACTATTACCGCACGGGCAACCTGGAAACGTATGACGAATACTCCATCGAATGGGTGAAGGACCTGGCCTCGCAGGTGGACTTCGTGAACGGCTTCACCGAAACCTACGGCGACCCGCTGGGGCTGAAAGGCAGCTGGGAGTCCATCGTCAACTTCAAGAACGTAGAAGCCACCAAGCGCACGGAAATCATCAGCAGCAACGCCCAATGGTTTGAAGACCACTCGCCCGTGGCACCTGAGTTCCGCAAGGAAAAGGTAAAAGGCGTATCCGCCAAAGTCATCACGGCGGCCATGCTGGGCGGCGACTGCTACCCTTCGACCCCCATCGGCATCAACCTGCCCAACTCCAACTGGATACGCCACGACTACGGTTCGAAGTCCGTCACCATCGAGAACATCACCGAAGCCTACAACGAAGCGGCGGCAGGCAGCGGCTTCAACGAAGAATTCATGTGGAGCGATGCCGAACGCGTGCTCGACAAGCAATACGCCACGCTGACCGACAACCTGCACACCGACCTGCACGAGTGCCTGGGCCACGGCTCGGGCAAGCTGCTGCCGGGCGTGGACCCCGACGCGCTGAAAGCCTACGGCTCGACCATCGAGGAGGCGCGCGCCGACCTCTTCGGCCTGTACTTCGTGGGCGACCCCAAGCTGGTGGAACTGAGCCTGCTGCCCAACATGGAAGCCTACAAGGCGCAGTACTACCACTACATCATGAACGGACTCATGACCCAGCTCACCCGCATACAGCCGGGCAAGGACATCGAGGAGTCGCACATGCGCAACCGCCAGCTCATCGCCGCCTGGGCCTATGAACACGGCAAAGCCGACAAGGTGATAGAACTGGCCGAACGCGACGGCAAGCACTACGTGAAGGTGAACGACTACGAACGGCTGCGCGACCTCTTCGGCCAACTGCTGGCCGAAATACAGCGCATCAAGTCCACCGGCGACTGGCAGGGGGCGCACGACCTGGTGGAAACCTACGCCGTGAAGGTGGACCCCGCCCTGCACGCTGAAGTGCTGGAACGCTACGAAAAGCTGCACCTCACGCCCTACAAGGGCTTCGTCAACCCGGTTTACACGCTGGTGAAGGACGACCAGGGCAACGTGACCGACGTGGCGGTGAGCTATGACGAGGACTACGTAGCGCAACACCTGCGTTACTCAAAGGAATACTCCAGCCTGCCCACCTACAACGAATAAGCCATTACGGAGGTTAAAACCCCATGAGAAAAGGGGAAAGACCGAAAGAAGCGCACACGCGCATTCCACCGGTCTTTCCCCTTTCTTATTTGTGCTCGCCGGTACATGTTTTCCCAATTGTGCGGGAATGTTTTCCAACTTACGCTCACAACCAGGAAAACTCATGCCCATAAACGGAAAAACACACCCGCATAACCGGGAAAAATTGTACTTTTGCACGTCATTCGCAAGCCAATGGAAGTTATGCTGCACACGTGGTTGCCTGCACTGCTCAGTGCCTTGGTGGTCAGCCTCATATCGTTTGCCGGGGTGTTCCTGCTGTCGTTGCGGGGCGGGCGGCTGGACAAGGTGCTGATGTACCTGGTATCGTTTGCCGTGGGAGCGTTGCTGGGCAACGCACTGTTCCACCTGCTGCCCGAGGCCTATGCACATATTTCATCTTCGTGGACCGCCTGGCTTTGCGCAGCGGGCTTCCTGGTGTTCTTCCTGCTGGAGCACCTGCTGCAAACGCACCCGGCCGGGCATGGAGCGGTGAAGCACTACGGCTATCTGAGCCTGTATGCCGATGCCATACACAACTTCACGGACGGCATCCTCATTGCCGTGGCATGGCTGGCCGGGCCGGAAGTGGGCATGGCCACCACGGTGGCCATCGTGCTGCACGAAATTCCACAAGAGATAAGCGACTTCGGCGTGTTGCTGCAAGCCGGTTTCACCCGGCGACGGGCCTTGTGGTACAACTTTTACTCAGCCTGCACGTCCATCGTAGGGGCGGTGCTCACCTTGTGGACAGGGGAGTGGCTCGGGCAACTGTCCACCTACGTGCTGCCTTTCGCGGCGGGCGGCTTCCTGTACCTGGCAGCCACATCACTCCTACCCGAAATATTGAAGGAAGACAGCCGCCACCGCACCTGGCTTTACCTGCTGTGCATCGCAGCGGGAGTGGCCGCCATGGCCTGCTTCACCGCTTCGGGCGGACACGGGCATTAGACCGTCTCTTTCGGACGAAATCAACGGCAATCCGCACAACCTGCGGGAAGCTCGGCCTCCCCGACTTTTAATTTCTTACAAAAAAGATACGTATAACTGAACAAAAACACTAAATTTGCAACTCCGCTACCTGAGGTTCTGACGGGTAGCGGAGTTGCAGTTTTTTACACGGAATGCGAAACTCCAATATTCCAATAATATAATGTTATGGCAAAAAACAAACTGAACCTGTTGGCGGACTTTCCCCCCGTTTCCACAGAGGAATGGATGGCGAAGATCACAGCCGACCTGAAAGGAGCTGACTTTGACAAGAAGCTCGTTTGGAAAACCAATGAAGGATTCAATGTGCGTCCGTTCTACCGGGCAAACGACATTGAAGGCCTGAAGACAACCGACCTTTTACCGGGAGAATTTCCCTACGTGCGGGGCACGAAGACCGACAACAACTGGCTGATACGGCAAGACGTGAAGGTAGACGACCCGGCGGAAGCGAACAAGAAGGCCTTGGATCTGCTCACCAAGGGCGTTACCTCGCTCGGTTTCAAATTGTCCAAAAAGGACTTGGGCGCGGATTACATCGCCGCCCTGCTGCAAGGCATCCCCGCCACGGTAGAACTGAACTTCCACATCTGCGTGAGCCGCGCCGCCGAACTGGTGGAACTGCTGGCCGCCTATTTCAAGGCGCAGGGCTTCGACTTGGCCGCGTTGCAAGGCTCGGTCAACTTCGACCCGATGAACCGCATGTTGCTCAAGGGCAAAGACCTGGAAGAGCCGTTCATCACCGAACGCGCCACGGCCTTGCTCCGGGCAGCCGAAGCGTTGCCCGGCTACCGGGTCATCGGCGTGAACGCGGTGTCGCTCCAGGATGCAGGGGCACACATCACGCAGGAACTGGGCTACGCCCTGGCCTGGGGCACGCAATACATCGAAATGATGGACCAAGCTGGCATCGACCCGGCGGAAGCGGCCCGGCGCGTCAAGTTCAAATTCGGCGTAGGCAGCAACTATTTCATGGAAATGGCCAAGTTCCGCGCCGCCCGCATGTTGTGGGCGTTGATTGTGGACAAATACTTGGAAGGCCGCCCCGAAGACGTGCGCCGCGCCGCCTCGAAAATGCACATCCATGCTGAGACCACCACGTTCAACCTCACCATCTTCGATGCCAACGTGAACATGCTCCGCACGCAAACGGAAGCCATGAGTGCCGTGCTAGCAGGCGTTGACTCGCTCACCGTGCTGCCCTACGACACGGCCTACAAGACTGCGGACGACTTTTCCGAACGAATCGCCCGCAACCAACAGCTGCTGCTCAAGGAAGAATCGCACTTCGACAAGGTGGTTGACCCGGCTGCCGGTTCATACTACATCGAAACCTTGACGGAAGCCATCGCCAAACAAGCCTGGGCAATCTTCCTCGATGTGGAAGACAAGGGCGGGTTCTTCGCCGCCATCAAGCAGGGACTGGTGCAGCAGGCCATCACCGCCACAGCCGAAGCCCGCCTGAAAGCCATATCGAGCCGCAAGGAAATACTCGTGGGAACGAACCAATACCCCAACTTCACCGAAACGGCTGCCGGCAAGGTCACGCTGGAACCCCATACATGCAAATGCGGCTGCTCCGCCGAACACGGCCAGATAGCCACGCTGCCCCATGTGCGCGGCGCCGAGCAGTTCGAAGCCCTGCGCTTCGCCACCGAACGGTCGGGCAAGCGTCCGAAAGTGTTCATGCTCACCATAGGCAACCTGGCCATGCGGCTGGCACGGGCGCAATTCTCGTCCAACTTCTTCGCCTGCGCCGGGTACGAAATCATCGACAACCTGGGCTTCGACACCGTGGCCGAGGGCGTGCAGGCTGCCGAAAAGGCCGGTGCCGACGTGCTGGTGCTGTGCTCCAGCGACGATGAATACGCCACCTTCGCTCCCGAAGCCTACCGGCTGGCCAAGGACAAGTTCCTCTTCGTGGTGGCCGGTGCCCCCGCCTGCATGGACGACCTCAAAGCGCAAGGCATCGAGCACTTCATCCACGTGCGGGTAAACGTGCTTGATACGCTAAGACGCTTCAACGAACTGTTAGTACGCTAAGACGCCAAGACGCTAAGAATCTTTTTCATCTTATAACAAAGAACAAGATGACAGAAGCGGAATACGAAAACTTGGGTCATACTATCATCACTTGCGCCATAGAAGTGCACCGCAATTTAGGCCCCGGGCTATTGGAAAGCGTGTACGAATGGTGCTTGGTGGAAGAATTAAGACGAAAGGGACTTAGCGTGAAAAGTCAAGTCGAGCTGCCCGTCTTTTATAAAAGCAAAAGACTGAACAAGAACTTTATAATGGATATGGTAGTGGAAGATGCGATTGTCTTAGAGCTGAAATCCGTAGAGACCATCTTGCCAGTGCATGAAATCCAGCTGCTCACGTATCTGAAATTAGGTAACTACAAATTAGGATACCTGCTGAACTTCAACGAATGCACCATGAAAGATGGCATCAGGAGGAAAGTAAACAAGTATTATTTCAACTAAAAACCGCAGAGCAAAAGGGCAATAATCTTCGCGCCTTCGCGTCTTTGCGTACAAAAAAAGAACCATTATGAAACCGAATTTCAAAGACATAAACATAGAAGACTTTGTTGCCGGGAAAGCACCGGAACAACAGCACGACACGTGGCTCACCCCGGAGCAGATACCCGTGAAGCCCGTGTATGACAAAAAAGACCTCGAAGGCCTGGAACACCTGAACTACGCCGCCGGCCTGCCGCCCTTCCTGCGCGGCCCCTACAGCGGCATGTACGCCATGCGCCCGTGGACCATCCGCCAATATGCCGGATTCTCCACCGCCGAAGAGTCGAACGCCTTCTACCGGCGCAACCTCGCCTCCGGGCAAAAGGGACTCTCCGTGGCGTTCGACCTCGCCACGCACCGCGGCTACGATGCCGACCACGAACGCGTGGTGGGCGACGTGGGCAAGGCGGGCGTTTCCATCTGCTCGGTAGAAGACATGAAGGTACTCTTCGACGGCATCCCGCTGAACAAGATGTCCGTCTCCATGACCATGAACGGCGCCGTGCTGCCCATCATGGCCTTCTACATCAACGCCGGGCTGGAACAGGGAGCCAAGCTCGAAGAAATGGCCGGCACGATACAGAACGACATCCTCAAGGAGTTCATGGTGCGCAACACCTATATCTACCCGCCCAAGTTCTCCATGAAGATCATTGCCGACATCTTCGAATACACGGCCAAGTACATGCCCAAGTTCAACTCCATCTCCATCTCGGGCTACCACATGCAGGAAGCCGGGGCCACCGCCGACATCGAGCTGGCCTACACCCTGGCCGACGGACTCGAATACCTCCGCGCCGGGGTCAACGCCGGGCTGGACATCGACGCCTTCGCCCCGCGCCTGTCGTTCTTCTGGGCCATCGGCATGAACCACTTCATGGAAATAGCCAAGATGCGCGCCGCCCGCCTGCTGTGGGCCAAGATAGTCAAGCAGTTCAACCCCAAGAACCCCAAGTCGCTCGCACTGCGCACCCACTGCCAGACCTCCGGCTGGTCGCTCACCGAGCAAGACCCCTTCAACAACGTGGGACGCACCTGCATCGAGGCCATGGGAGCCGCCCTGGGACACACCCAGTCGCTGCACACCAACGCCCTCGACGAAGCCATCGCGCTGCCCACCGACTTCTCGGCGCGTATCGCACGCAACACGCAGATTTACATCCAGGAAGAAACCTACGTCACCAAGGAAATCGACCCGTGGGCAGGCTCCTACTACGTCGAAGCTCTCACCAACGAGATTGCCGAACGCGCCTGGGCACACATCGAGGAAATCGAAAAGCTCGGGGGCATGGCCGCCGCCATCGAGACCGGCATCCCCAAGATGCGCATCGAGGAAGCAGCCGCCCGCACCCAAGCCCGCATCGACTCCGGCAAGCAGAAGATCGTGGGCGTGAACGAATACCGCCTCGACAAGGAAGCACCCATCGACATCCTTGAGATAGACAACACCGCCGTGCGCGAGCAGCAGATAGAACGCCTCCGCCAGCTGCGCGCCAACCGCAACGAGGCCGACGTGCAACGCGCCCTGGCCGCCATCACCGAATGCGTGCGCACCGGCAAGGGCAACCTACTCGAACTGGCCGTCGAAGCCGCCCGCGTGCGGGCCTCCCTCGGCGAAATATCCGACGCCTGCGAAGCCGTCGTGGGCCGTTACAAAGCAACCATCAGAACCATATCAGGCGTGTACTCATCAGAAACTAAAAACGACAGCGACTTCCGCCTCGCCACCGAGCTCACGGAACAGTTCGCGCAGAAAGAAGGACGCCGCCCCCGCATCATGATTGCCAAGATGGGGCAGGACGGGCACGACCGCGGCGCCAAGGTAGTGGCAACCGGCTATGCCGACTGCGGCTTCGACGTGGACATGGGACCCTTGTTCCAAACCCCCGCCGAAGCGGCCAAGCAAGCCGTCGAGAACGACGTGAACGTCCTCGGCGTCTCCTCGCTCGCCGCCGGGCACAAGACGCTCGTGCCCCAGGTCATCGACGAGCTGAAGAAGCTGGGCCGCGAAGACATCGTCGTCATCGCGGGCGGCGTGATACCGGCGCAGGACTACGACTTCCTCTACAAGGCAGGCGTGGCCGCCATCTTCGGCCCCGGCACCAGCGTGGCCAAGGCCGCCGTCACCATCATGGAAATCCTGCTGGAAGACTGACCCCGCCGAGGAGAAAAACGAAAAGCACCCCCTCCCGCCGAGCAACGGGAGGGGGTGTTTTTTTGTCCATCTCCCCCACCCCGTTCCCTCCCATCCCCGGTGCGGCACGTCCCCAACCCAGTCCCCGCCCTTACCGGCAACAAGCCGTCTATTTTCAAGCATGAAGTTTCACATATAACGGCACGAAATTATCGTACCACCGCAGTGGAACATCTGTACCGCGTGGTACGGCTGTACCATCAAGGCGGTACGCCCATACCACCCGATTGGTACAATGAATTTCCTCGCATTCATGCACTACCTCATGCCGTCTTATGCGCTATTTTCCCATAGTCCAGACACAAGTTCTCCTTACAAGGCACGGCTCCACCAAACAATACAGGAAGACAAAATTTGAAAAAAGGGATAAAAATAAAAGATGCCCTACTGCACTTCTATCCGCATCCAGCAATCCGCCCCGCCCAGCAAGATGAGCGACAAAGCATCACCTGAAACTTCCGCCCCGGCTAAAGGCTTTGCAGGAAGTAGAGGACGCTCTCACAGGAGCATTCACAAAGCAACGGCGTGGTGACATAGCCCGCCCGAAACAAGCCACAAGTACATTCCCTTTGAACCAAGAGGAGAGTTCCATACCATGACCTCTCGCGGGAAGCCCCCCCCTCCCGTCTGCGGCAAGAGCAACTAATTACTGCCATGCCACCGCCCTGTTAATGGCCGTTTAGAAACATTAGGATGATTTCTCCCCATTCCCAAACACATTCCGTGTTTTTTTTTGTAAATTTGTCCGTTCTTTACGTGAACATTATACATTTTACATAACAAACAACATTCAAAAACCCCATGAAAGAAAAGCTTTTCGAACTGACAGCTGAACAGCTGAAGGAAATCGCAGTGGCACTGCAAGAGAAAGTAAACATCGGCCTGGAAAAAGACGGGGAAGAACTGGCCTGCATCCCGACCTACATCTGCCCGAAGACAGACGGCATAGCCGGCAAAGCCCTGGTACTCGACCTGGGCGGCACCAATTACCGCGCCGCCGTCATCGAACTGGGCAAGGACGGGAAAGCCGACCTCCATCCGGACAACGGCTGGAAAAAGGACCTCTGCATCATGAAAACGCCCGGCTTCACCCAGGAACAACTCTTCAAGGAACAAGCCGACCTGATAGATGAAATCTGCGACGAGCCAATGCCCATCGGCTATTGCTTCTCGTACCCCGCCGCCTCCCAACCTGACGGCGACGCCAAACTCATCCGCTGGACCAAGGGGGTTGACATCAAGGAGATGGTGGGGCAACCGGTAGGAACCCCGCTGATGAACTACCTGAACAGCCTGAACCGCATCCACTACACCGGCGTGAAGGTGATAAACGACACGGTGGCAAGCCTCTTCGCCGGTCTTACCCACCCCGGGTACGATGCTTATATCGGGCTCATCGTGGGCACGGGCACCAACATGGCCGCTTTCATTCCCGCCGAGAAAATCGGGAAAATAGCCGGCACCTACACCGCTGGCGGACTGCTGCCCGTCAATTTCGAATCGGGCAACTTCGTACCACCCTACCTCACCCCGGTAGATGACGAAGTAGACCACCGTTCCATCAATGCAGGCAACCAACGCTTCGAAAAGGCCGTTTCGGGCATGTACCTCGGTGAAATACTCAAGGCGACTTTCCCCGAAGCCAAGTTTGAAGAACCATTTGATGCCCGCAAGCTCACCGGCATGTTGAGCTATCCCGACGTCTACAAAACAGAATACGTCGATGCGGCTCGCGCCATCTACAAACGCTCCGCGCAATTGGTAGCCGCTTCGCTGGCCGGGCTCATCAACCTGCTCGCCACGCAAAAACCCGGCATCAAAACCGTGTGCCTGACCGCAGAAGGAAGCCTCTTCTGGAGCGAGGACAAGAACGGCAAGAAATACCACGAAATGGTATTGGAATACCTCCACAACACCTTAACCGACCTCGGACACTCGCAAATAAAAGTGGACATCACCCAGATGGACAACGCCAACCTCATCGGTTCGGCCATCGCGGCCTTGTCCTGACACGCGGCATACGCGCCAATACGGAAAAAGGAAAGGCAGGGGGCGTTCCGCCCCCTGCCTTTCCTTTTCATC
>CALUML010000086.1 GCA_944321745.1 uncultured Bacteroidales bacterium | reverse complement strand
CGCCGGGGCACATGCAGAAGGTGTACACGCCGCGCCCGTCGACTTGTTCCACCAGGTTGTACGACGCGGCGGGCAGGTAACGCCCCCGCTCGCGGCAGTGGTACTGGATGCTGTCGATGAGCCGCTGCGGATGCTCCACGCGCACGCCCATGGCGAAGCCTTTCGCCTCCAGGCGGATGCCTTCGGCGTGGAGCATGTCGTACACGTCGTGCGCCGAGTGGCCCGTGGCCAGGATGAGGGCGCCGGCACGGAGCGTGTCGCCCCCTTCCAGCTCGCATCCGGCCACGCGTCCGCCATGGAGCAGGAGGCGGGTCATCTTTTTTCCGAACAATACCTCCCCGCCGCATGAGCGGATGGTGCCCGCCATGCGTTCGATGACCTGCGGGAGCTTGTCCGACCCGATGTGCGGGTGCGTCTCGTAGAGCACGCCGGGGGGCGCGCCGTGGTATCGGAACAATTCCATGACGCGCTGCACGTCGCCCCGCTTGCGCGAACGGGTGTGCAGCTTGCCGTCCGAGAACGTGCCCGCGCCCCCCTCGCCGAAGCAGTAGTTGGACTCGGCGCACAGCCCCTGGTTGCGGTTGAGCTGCGCGATGTCCACCTTGCGCCCGTGCGTGTCGCGCCCCCGCTCCAGCACGATGGGGCGGAGGCCGCGCTCGATGAGTTCAAGGGCGGCGAAGAGCCCCGCCGGCCCGCTCCCCACCACGATGACGGGGGGGCGGTTCCACACCGGCAGGAAGCGGAAGTCGGGCGCGGGCGGCTCCGTCACCGGCTCGTCGCACCAGGCCTCCACGCCAAGGTGCACGCGGGGGATGCCCGAGCGCGAGTCGATGGATTTCTTCACGATGCGCACGCCCGTGACGCGCCGCGCGTCCACGCCGAGTGCCCGCGCCACCTGCTCTTGCAGCAAGCGGGGCTCGCCCGCCTGCCGGGGCGGAAGGGTGAGTTGGAGAGTAGAATGCATATCTGCCCGGATGAATTGGTGAGGTGCAAAGGTAGCACTTTCGGGCGAAAGGGGAAAATCGGGGGAGGGGCGAAATCGATCGGCTCGTTCGACGAAGCCGAACGGCTCGTTCGACGCGGTTGATCGGCTCGTTCGATTGAGTTGATCGGCTCGTTCGAAGCCGTCGAACGAGCCGTTCGGCTTCATCGAACGAGTCGTTCGGTTTCGGGCAACGTGCCGACCGCCCCCGGGCAACGAGCCGACCGGCCGCGGAGCACCCCGCATTGCCCTGGCACACAGACGCGTGCGCACGCCCTGCCGCACCATTTGGAACAAACCGCGAAAACCCTTACCTTTGCCCGTGCGTTGGAACGCATCATCACCATCAAAACCCCATATTATATGAAGAAAACAATCCTTACATGCGCCCTGTGCGCCCTCGGCACGATGGCCGGGCTGCACGCGCAAGACCACACTGAGGCCGCCCCCGTGGACAGCTTCGCGTTTACCACCGTCAAGGCCCTGCCCGTCACCCCGGTGAAGGACCAGGCCAGCTCCGGCACCTGCTGGAGCTTCTCCACGCTGGCCATGTTCGAAAGCGAGCTGCTGCGCCTCGGCAAGCCCGCCACCGACCTCTCGGAAATGTTCGTCGTGCACCACTGCTACTCCGACAAGGCCGACAACTTCGTGCGCCTCTACGGCGAAGCCAACTTCGCCGCGGGCGGGTCGTTCTACGACGTATGGTACGTGCTGAAGCACTACGGCATCGTGCCCGACTCACTCATGGCAGGCCTCAACTACGGCGAGGAACGCCACCGCCACGCCGAAATGGACGCCATCCTGCGGGGATACGTGGACGCGGTGGCCAAGAAACCCAACCGCCGCCTCTCCACCGCCTGGAAGCGCGGCTTCGACGGCGTGCTCGACGCCTACCTGGGCGCATGCCCCGACACCTTCACGGTAGACGGCAAGCAATACACGCCGCTCACCTACATGCAGTCGCTCGGCCTGCCGATGGACGACTACGTGTCGCTCACCTCCTTCACGCACCACCCCTTCTACACGCAGTTCGCCATCGAAGTGCCCGACAACTGGCGCAATGCGCAGTCCTACAACCTGCCGCTCGACGAATTCATGCAAGTGTTCGACAACGCCATCGAGCAAGGCTACACCATAGCCTGGGGGGCGGACGTGAGCGAGAAAGGCTTCACCCGCAACGGCATCGCCGTGATGCCCGAAACCAAGGTGGCCAACCTGCCAGGCAGTGACCAGGCGAAGTGGCTCGGCCTCTCGCAAAAGGAGATGGAAGAGAAGATATACAGGCTCGAAGGACCGCAGCCCGAAGTGAAAGTGACGCAGGAGGCGCGCCAGGAAGGCTACGACCGCCAGGAAACGACCGACGACCACGGGATGCTCATCTACGGCATCGCCCGCGACCAGAACGGCACGAAGTATTACATGGTGAAGAACTCGTGGGGCACGGAAAACAAATACAAAGGCACGTGGTACGCCAGCGAATCGTTCGTGGCCCTCAAGACGATGAACATCCTGGTGCACAAGGACGCCATCCCGAAAGACATACGGAAGAAGCTGGGAATTTAACAGAGGCGAACAGCAAGAGGTAAGAGGTGAGTAGCGGGGAGCGAAAACACGAAATACCGCATAAGCAGAGGAGCGCAGGGCATTACAAAGCCCTTGCGCTCCTTTTTTATGCCCACTACCAGCGGCTCTTATGCCCACGCGGGCCCTCCCCGGCGGCAAGCCTCCCAGCGGCAGGCAAAAGGATGTGAACCACTTAGGCAGAAGGGTGCAAGGGACTTAGTAAAAAGGGTGCGAACCCTTTCAGGCAAAAGGGTACGACCCTTTTGGGCAAAAGGTCTTATAGGTATGCTGACATTTCACCTTAAGTATGTCGGCTTCCCGTCTTAACCGTGCGGGCGGATGCCCGACCCGCGCATTATTCTTGCCCGCCTGCATACTTTTTCCCGAAAAGCTGCGTTATTATTGCTGGTAAGCCGAATCGGTGGAAACCGCCCTACCCTGTTGCATGGATTACAAATAAATGACGTATCTTTGCACCTGCTTAGGAACAAGGCCAAACACAGTTTCGTAACGCGCAAGAAAGAGAATGATTGACTACATCAAAGGGGAATTGACCGAGATAAACCCGGCGTATGCCGTGGTCGAGGCCGGAGGCATCGGGTACGGCGTACAAATCACACTGACCACCTACACGGCCATCCAGCAACAAAAATCCATCAAACTATACATCTACGAGTCCATCCGCGAGGATGCCCACGTGCTCTACGGCTTCCTCACGCCGGGCGAGCGGCAGCTGTTCCTGCTGCTCATCTCCGTATCGGGCATCGGGGCGAACACGGCCCGCATGATCATGTCGTCGTACTCCGCCCAGGAAATACAGGACATGATTGCCACAGGCAACGTACGCGCCCTCAATTCCATCAAGGGCATCGGCAGCAAGACCGCCCAACGCATCATCGTGGATCTGAAGGACAAAATCGTGAAGCTGGGCATCGCCGCGCCCGGGCAACCGGCAGCAAGCACTGCGCCCGCCAACAACGCGGTGAGGGGCGAGGCCGTGGCCGCCCTCGTGATGCTGGGCTTCCCCGCCGCCGCCTCGCAAAAGACCGTGGATAAGATACTCCAGGAACAGCCCGACATCCGGGTGGAACTGCTCATCAAGCTGGCGTTGAAGATGATGTGATACTTTGGGGAGCGAGTAGCGGGAAGCGAGTAGAACGACTACCCGCTACCCGTTACCCGCTCCCCACTACAGACAAGACAATGCGCACATTCGCCACATACCTGTATTATATAATGGCAACAGCCTGCTGCGTGCTGTGCCCGGCCTCGCTGTGGGCGCAAGAGCCGCAGGCCGAAGCTCCTGCCGAAGTTCCTGCGGCAACCGGGACGGACACGGTGCCCGAATTCCGCATCAGCACCTACGGGCAGGACACGTATGAGGACCTCGACGTGCAGCTGCCCATGGACGCGCCCTCGCCCGAAAACGTGAAGTCGGTGGTGGACTATGACCCGGTATCGGGCTTGTACATCCTGCGCACCTACGTGGGCGACACGGAGATTACCACCCCCTACGCCATGACCGAGCAGGAATACTATGACTACTCGGCCAAGCAGGCCATGAACCGCTACTGGCGCGAAAAGAACGGCACGGGCGAGAAGAGCAACGAGGAGAAATTCTCCATCACGGACATGAAGTTCGACATCGGCCCGGCCGACAAGATATTCGGCCCGGGCGGCGTGCAAATCAAGACGCAAGGGTCGGCCGAGCTGCTGTTCGGCATCACCCACCGCAACATTGACAACCCCTCCATCAGCGAAAAGCAGCGCAAGAACACCACCCCCGACTTCGACCAGAAGATACAGCTCAACGTGAACGCCAAGGTGGGCACGCGGGTGAACTTCAACATGAACTACAACACCGAGTCGTCGTTCAGCTTCGACCAGCAGGCCGTGAAGCTGGGCTTCAAGGGCGAGGAGGACGACATCATCCAGTCGCTCGAAGCGGGCAACGTGAGCATGCAGACCAGCAACTCACTCATCACAGGCGGCACATCGCTGTTCGGCATCAAGACCGACCTGAAGTTCGGCAAACTGAAGGTGTCCGCCATCGCCACCCAGCAGCAGTCCGAGGCCAAAACGGTCAGCTCCAAAGGCGGCACGCAGACCACCGAATTCGAGGTGAGCGTGGACGAATACGACGAGAACCGCCACTTCTTCCTCGGCCACTTCTTCCGCGACAACTTCGACACGTGGATGAGCAAGCTGCCCAACGTGGCTTCTGGCGTGGAAATCACCCGCCTCGAAGTGTGGGTGACCAACAAGCGCGGCGACTACGACCAGGCACGCAACATCGTGGCCTTCATGGACCTGGCCGAACAGCAAAACCTGCTGAACAGCACGGCCTGGACTCCCGGCACAAACACCAACCCCAGCAATGCCTCGAACAACCTGTACAGCCAGGTGAAAGCCGTGGCAGGCGTGCGCGACGTGCAGACTACCAACCAGGCGTTGGAAACGGCTTTCGGCGGCATGGACGTGAGCGGGGGGCAGGACTACGAGAAGGTGGAAAGTGCCCGCCGGCTCGAGACGTCGGAATACACGTACAACAAGGCGCTCGGCATCCTGTCGCTGCGAGCCACCCTGGGGTCGGACGAGGTGCTGGGCGTGGCCTACGAATACACCTACCGGGGACAGACGTACCAGGTGGGCGAGTTCTCAAGTGATGAAAGCACGAAAGCTCCCAACGTGCTTATCGTGAAGATGCTGAAAGGCACATCGCAGTCTACCGACGTGCCCATGTGGGACCTGATGCTGAAGAACGTGTACCGCATCTCCACCTCCACCTTGCAGCAGGAAGACTTCGAGCTGAACATCATGTACCGCAACGACTCCATCGGCACCGACCTGCGCTACATCACCGAAGGCAACATCGCCAACCAGCTGCTGGTGCGCGTCATGGGGCTGGACCGCCTCGACCAACGCCAGCGGCAGTCGCCCGACGGGATATTCGACTACGTGGAAGGCTACACCGTCATCTCCAGCACGGGCACCATCATGTTCCCGGTGCTGGAACCCTTCGGCTCGCACCTGCGCCAGAAGATTGGCAACGATGCCATTGCGGACAAGTACGTGTTCGAGGAACTATACGACATGACCCTCATCGAGGCACAGGAATACAGCGACAAGAACAAATTCCGCCTCACGGGCGAGTACCGGGGGTCTTCAGCCAATGAAATAAGCCTGGGTGCCATGAACGTCCCCCGGGGGTCGGTTACGGTTACGGCAGGGGGGCGCACATTGGTGGAAAATACCGACTACATGGTGGACTACACGATGGGTACGGTAACGATTCTCGACCAGTCGCTGATTGAATCGAACACGCCTATCAATGTAAGTTTGGAAAACCAGTCCATGTTCAACATGCAGCGCAAGTCGCTCTTCGGCACGCATGTGGAATACGAGTTCAGCGAGAACTTCATGCTGGGCGGCACCATCATGCACATGTCCGAAAAGCCCATCACCACCAAGGTCAACACAGGCAGCGAACCGGTTTCAAACACCATCTGGGGGCTGAACACGGCCTGGCGCGGCGAGTCGCAAGGGCTGACCAACCTGCTGGACAAGCTGCCCTTCGTCAACGCCACGCAGCCCTCTTCGTTCTCGGTCAACGCCGAGTTCGCCCAGCTCATCCCCGGCCACTCCAAGGACATCGGCGAAGCGGGCTATGCCTACATCGATGACTTCGAGGCCACCAAGCAGAACGTGAGCCTCAACTACAACCCTTCCTACTACTGGAAACTGGCCAGCACGCCGTCGAGCTTCCCGGAGTCGGCCTCGGACTCCATCGACTACGGCAAGAACCGCGCCCTCATCGCCTGGTATTCAGTGGCCCCCGAGCTGAACACCAACCGGAGGCGTACGCCCGACCACTTGCAGAACGACCCCGACGAGCAGTCGAAACACATCACCCGCAACGTGTCGTACAAGGAAATATACCCGAACAAGGAAATCGACACGCAGACCTCGGACAACCTGCGGGTGATGAACGTGTCGTACTTCCCCCTGGAACGCGGTCCGTACAACATCGTGGCGGACGAGATAGGAACGGATGGCAACCTGACCAATCCCACCACACGCTGGGGGGGCATCATGCGCAAGATAGACTCCTACTCCACCGACTTCGAAAGCCGGAACATCGAATACATCGAGTTCTGGATGCTCGACCCCTTCGTGAACGGCGTAGACCCCAACCACCCGGGCGGCGAACTGTACATCAACCTGGGCGACATCAGCGAAGACATCTTGAAGGATGGCAAGAAATTCTATGAAAACGGTTTGAACATCACGGGCGATTATTCGCAAAACGACTCCACCGTGTGGGGCTACGTGCCCAGAGGGCAATCGACCGTAACAGCGTTTGACAACAGCGAGAACGCCCGCCAGTACCAGGACGTGGGCCTCAACGGCATGAACAGCGAGGTGGAACGGCGTTATGGCAAATACCGCGAATTCATAGAAGACCTGCGAGCCAAGATACCCGACCAGGCCGTGCTGGCGCGTTTCGAGGACGACCCGGCGGGCGACAACTTCCACTTCTACCTCGGGTCGGACTACGACGAACAGGAACTGGACATCCTCTCGCGCTATAAATATTATAATGGTACGGAAGGCAACTCGGCCGAAGTGGATGCGGCGGAAGACGAATATTCCCTCACCCGCGACCCGGACACGGAAGACGTCAATGCCGACAACACGCTGAACGAATACGAAAAGTACTTCGAATACCGCATCGACATCAAGCGCGACCGCATGGTGCTGGGGCAAAACTACATCACCGAAATAGCCGACCGCGAAGTGACCCTGCCCAACGGCAACACGGAAACCGTGCGCTGGTACCAGTTCAAAGTGCCTATCAGCGAGTACACGGGGAAGGAGGGCAACATACGCAACTTCAAGTCCATCCGCTTCATCCGCATGTATATGACGGGCTTCGACCGCGAGATGACCTTGCGCTTCGCCACCCTCGACCTGGTGCGGGGCGAATGGCGTACCTATACGCAGAACAACGACCTGCGCCTGGACAACGAGCCCGCCGACCTCACCGGCACGATGGACGTGCTGGCCGTGAACATCGAGGAAAACGGGTCGAAAGAACCGGTCAACTACGTGCTGCCCCCGGGCGTAAGCCGCCAGACCACGCCGGGACAGGTGCAAATCATCCCGCAAAACGAACAGGCCATGGTGATGCGCGTGAACGACCTGGCCCCGCAGGATGCCCGCGCCGTGTACAAGAAGGTGAGCTACGACATGCGCCAGTACAAACGGCTGCAACTGTTCGTGCACGCCGAGAGCTTCGAGGACAATGCCACCAACCTGCAGGACCAGGAGCTGTCGTGCTTCATCCGCCTGGGCACGGACATGACCAGCAACTACTACGAATACGAAATTCCCTTGGTGCTCACTCCCGAGGGGCGGTACAACAACGACCTGTACACCGACCGCCTGGCTGTGTGGCCGGAAAGCAACATGTTCGACTTCCCCTTCGAAGTGCTCACGGACACCAAGCTGAGACGCAACCGCGAGAAGCATAACCCGGGTTCGAACGTGACCAACCCCACCCCCTACACCATACCCGACCCGGACAACCAGCGCAACACCGTGACCGTAAAGGGCAACCCTACCCTGTCGGAAGTGAAAAACATCATGATCGGGATACGCAACAAGAGCAACAGCCGCAAGAGCGGCGAAGTGTGGGTCAACGAACTGCGCATGTCCGAGTTCGACGAAGACGGCGGCTGGGCGGTGCAGGGCAACATGGCCCTGGCCCTGTCGGACATCGCCACCGTGAACGTGTCCGGGCGTACCGAAACGGCGGGCTTCGGCTCCATCGAAAGCACCGTGATGGACCGCCGCATGGACGACCTGTACCAAATCAACGTGTCTACCTCGGCCGACCTGGGACGCTTCCTGCCCGAAAAAGCAAAAATCCAGTTGCCTATCTATTTCTCCTATTCCAATGAAACGACCTCACCCAAGTACAACCCGCTGGACGAAGACATCCTGCTGGACGACGCGCTGGACGCATTGGAAACACAGGCTGAACGCGACTCCCTGCGCGACATGTCGAACACGGTGGTGACCTCGAAGAGCTTCAACGTGTCCAACGCCAAGGTCAACATCAAGAGCAAGAAGCCGCAGTTCTACGACCCGGCCAACCTCAGCTTCACCTACGCCTACACCGAAAGCAACGAGCGCAGTGCCGAAATAGAACGCGACCTGGTGAAGGAACAACGGGCGGCCATCGACTACAACTTCACGTTCAACACGCAACCCTTCGAGCCGTTCAAGAACGTGAAGGCGTTGAGCAAGCCCGCCTGGCGCATCATCAAGGACTTCAACCTGTATTACACGCCCGCCTCGCTCAGCTTCAACACGGACATGAACCGCCAGTTCTCGCAGACCATCCTGCGCGACTTCAACGCCAGCAGCACCACGAACGCGCCCGACCTGAACCCCTTCAGCAAGGACTTCATGTGGAACCGCAAGTTCAACATCAGCTGGAACCTCACCCGCTCCCTGTCCCTCACGCTCAACACGGCCACCAACGCCATGATTGACGAGGGCAGCTACGTGCCCGAACTGGGACAGGAATACTACGAAGCCTGGCGCGACACGGTGTGGCAAAGCATCCGCCACTTCGGCGATGCCTACACCTACCAGCAGACGTTCAACGCCTCGTGGAACTTGCCCATCAACAAGATACCCATCTTCAGCTGGATTACCGCCAGTGCCTCCTACAACTCGTCCTACAGTTGGAACCGGGTAGAAGACGAAGAAATGGGCAACATCGCCAACACACAACGCAACTGGCAG